>NZ_PCYU01000059.1:0-18149 GCF_002553775.1 Lactobacillus sp. UMNPBX16 | reverse complement strand
TGAAATCAAATAATCAACTTAAGTATAAGCAACCTATGGAAAAACTACAAGTATTCATAGGCTTATTTGTGGTACTTTCGCTTTTTCTTAAATTTAAACTCTTATTTGCTTTAACCTTATTCGCATCATTAAAACAAGTAAATTTATTTTCTTAAATCATTGATAATACTTGACTTTGGGTAGAAAAAAAGCATTCAAACTTTGAATTGAATGCTTCATTCGTGATTCTTTGATCAATTAGAGAATAAATTTAGTTAAGTCTTTATTCATAATAATATCGCCTAACTTATCTTCAACATAGGCTTCAGTAACTGTGATTTCACCCATTTCCATATCAGGCCCTTCGTAAAGAACGTCTTCTAAGAGCTTTTCAAGAATAGTTGAAAGTCGACGAGCACCAATATTATCAGTGCCTTGGTTAACATCAAAGGCAATCTCCGCAATTTTATCAACGGCTTCTTGGGTGAAAACTAACTTAATGCCATCTGCCTTCATTAAAGCAATGTATTGCTTAAGCAATGAATTTTGTGGATCCTTCAAGATCTTGACAAAATCGTCCTTGGTTAAAGCGTTAAGTTCAACCCGAATTGGAAAACGTCCTTGAAGTTCTGGAATCAAATCACTAGGCTTACTTTCAGCAAAGGCACCTGCAGCAATAAACAAAATATGATCAGTTGAAACTGGGCCATATTTTGTATTTACAGTTGAGCCTTCAACGATTGGTAAAATATCTCTTTGAACACCTTCACGAGAAACTTCACCAGAATTACGTTTATTACCAGCAATAATTTTATCAATTTCATCAATAAAGATAATTCCGTTATTCTGGCTTCTTTCAATAGCATGTTGATAGATAGCGTCATAGTCAACTAACTTACGTGATTCTTCTTGAATCAAAACTTCACGTGCTTCTTTTACTGATAAAGTACGCTTAACCTTTTTCTTAGGCATAAGATCACTAAGCATTGAGCCCATATCCATCCCCATTTGACCCATCATGTCACTCATTGGGTTGGCCTTAGGAGCTTGTTCTACCTCTATGGTAACTTCGTGATCTTCAAGTAAGCCTTTAGCTAGCTTTTCAGCCACATCCATTCGTTTGTTTCTTACATCAGCAGAAACATCCTCTTCATGATCTTCTTCGCGATTATTTTCTCCCATCAACATAGACATCATATCTTGCATTTGCTGCATTTGATTTTCACGACGTTCATGTTTCTCTGCTGGAGCTAACAAACGAACCAATTCTTTATTTGCTTCTTTAGTTGCTTGAGTCTTTACACGAGCAAATTGGTCCTTTTCTTCCATTCGTACGGCTTCGGAAACCAAGTCACGGACCATTGATTCAACGTCACGTCCTACATAACCTACTTCAGTAAACTTCGTTGCCTCTACTTTAACAAAGGGAGCTTCTACAATATCAGCTAAACGACGAGCAATTTCAGTTTTACCTACACCAGTAGGACCAGCCATTAATAAATTCTTAGGCGTTACTTCACGTTGCATTTCTTTAGATAACTGCATTCTACGGTAACGGTTGTAAAGAGCTATCGCAACTGATTTTTTAGCTTCATCTTGGCCAATAATATATTCGTTTAAAATTTTAACTATTTCTTTTGGGGTCTTAATAGCCATTTCCTTCACTCCTAAATTTCATCAGTGACAATTTTATCATCAGTGAAAACATCAATTCCTGAAGCAATCTTTACAGCTTCATGTGCAATTTCATCGGCCTTCATATCTTTTGCGTGTCGAGTCATGGCAATCGCTGCGGCTTGAGCAAAATTACCACCTGAACCAATTGCAACTACGTTTTCATCAGGTTCAAGTACTTCACCATTACCTGAAATTAAAAGTAGGTCTTTGTCATCAAAAGCAATCAACATTGCATTTAATTTTTGTAAAGTTGGATCCTTACGCCATGCTTGAGCCATTTCCACGGCAGCACGACGAAGATCGCCTGAGTAGCTTTCGAGCTTGCCCTCAAGCATATCTTGAAGGCTGACTGCATCAGCTACACCACCGGCAAAACCAATTACTACACGATCATGGTAAATACGACGAATCTTACGCGCTGTTGCCTTGGCAATAACTTTTTCGCCTAAGGTTACTTGCCCATCACCGGCAATTGCTGTTTTTCCATTAAATCTTACTGAACAAATTGTTGTCATGTTAAACCTCAACTTTCTTTATTACGAGGAAAATATTTTTGATAATCTGATTTTAAATGAGCCATTGTTACATGAGTATAGATTTGCGTTGCTGATAGACTACTGTGTCCTAATAACTCTTGGACACTTCGCAAATCTGCTCCATTATTAAGCATCGCGGTAGCAAAGCTATGTCGCAACTCATGTGGGTGTACTTTACCACTAATTCCTGCCTGATTAAAAGTTTTTTGCATTACAGTTTCAATTCCGCGGCTAGTAATGCCAGTTCCTTGATTATTTAAAAATACATGCTGTTCATCATCATTTTTAAGTAATAATGGACGTGCATTTTCTAAATAAGCAATCAAAGATTTTTTTGTTTTATCATCAAAAGCAACATAGCGGTCTTTATTTCCTTTACCGTGAACCAAAATTGTCTGTAAGTCTAAATCAAGTTGACTCAAAGTAAGATTACTAACCTCACTTACCCGCATTCCTGTCGCATAAAACAGTTCAAACATTGCCAAATTTCTCATCGTCAAAGGCTTATTTCCCTTCAATGAATCAAAAACCTGCTTTAATTCAGGCTGGTAAAAAAATTGCGGTAATTTTTTCTCACCACGGCGTAAAGTAATACCCTGAGTTGGATCGATTGCCACTAGTTTGCGGCGGGTTAAAAAGCGGTAAAAAGAATGCAGGCTGGACATCTTGCGCAACTGACTACTACGGGCTAACTTGCGTTCTGCTAAATGTTGTAGATAAACCTGGATATCACGTTCTCTTACTTTAGTCCAACCTGGGAATCCACCATTTTCATGCCAAAACCTTTCCGCTTCATGCAAATCTGTTTGATAAGCTAAAACGGTTTTCGCACTATAATGACGCTCATTTTGTAAATATGATAAAAATTGATCTAACTCACTTTGCCTTTGGTTCATTAATCTAAAACTTCCGTCTTAAATTCATCTAAACTAGCAAGACCACGTTCACTGACCTTCTCATGGCGCTCACGCTTCTTGCGAATCTTCTTACCCTCTAGTGGAGGTAGCAAAGCAAAACTAGCATTCATTGGTTGGAAATGTTTAGCACTCGTAGTAGTTATGTAGTTAGCCATTGAGCCTAACGCAGTATCTTTTGGGAAAGCCACAGTATCTTTCCCCATAGCTTCACGTGCTGCATTAATTCCTGCTACTAAGCCACTACCTGCACTTTCTACATAGCCTTCAACACCTGTCATCTGGCCTGCAAAAAATAATCCAGGCTGCTCTTTTGCCTCGTAAGAAGCTGTCAAAACTTCTGGTGAAGCCATATAAGTATTACGATGCATTTTACCATAACGAACGAAACGTGCATTTTCTAAGCCTGGGATCATTGAAAATACTCGTTTTTGTTCACCAAATTTCAAATGAGTTTGGAAACCAACAATATTATACATTGAAGCTGCAGCATTATCTTGGCGCAACTGTACAACTGCATAAGGAGTTTTGCCTGTATGTGGATCTTCTAATCCTACTGGTTTAAGTGGACCAAAAAGCATTGTTTTAGCACCACGCGCTGCCATTACTTCAATTGGCATACACCCCTCAAAAACATCGCTATTTTCAAAACCATGTAATTGCGCAGTTTCAGCGTTAATTAATTCCTGACTAAACTTTTCATATTGCTCTTTAGTCATAGGACAATTCAAATATGCAGCTTCACCACGATCATAACGCGACTTTTTATAAACAATGTTCATATCAATCGAGTCAGCGGCCACGATCGGAGCTGCTGCATCAAAGAAATGTAAACTATCAGTTCCAGAAAATTTTTGAATCTGTCCAGCTAAAGCATCACTAGTTAACGGACCAGTTGCAATAATTGTAATCCCATCTTTCGGAATTTCAGTAACTTCTTCTTCGTGAACAGTTACATTCTCTAACCCACGCAAAGTGTCAGTTACGTATTTACTAAAACTATCACGATCAACGGCTAATGCTCCACCTGCAGGCACTTGAGTTTTGTCGGCAGCTTTCATGATCAATGAATCTAAATGACGCATTTCTTCTTTTAAAAGACCTACAGCATTAGATAATTGATTTGATCTCATTGAATTGGTACAAACCAGTTCCGCAAATTCACCAGTTTCATGAGCTGGAGTCTCCTTTTTTGGTCGCATTTCATAAAGGTCAACATGAATACCACGCTTAGCTAATTGCCAAGTTGCTTCACTACCAGCAAGACCTGCACCAATAACTGTTACATTTTTTGGCATTTACTCACCTATATTTTCTATGTTAATTGTTTTTTTCGTTTTCACTGTCTTCACGATAATCACCGTTAGGACAAAGAATCACTGGACCTTTTTTAGAATGCTTTTCTACTAAAAAGTGGCCATCATTTGGACAATTTCTGCCAATTGGCTTGTCCCATGAGACAAAGTCGCATTCTGGATAACGAGAACAGCCGTAGAATTTACGATTTCTACGTGATTTCTTTTCGACAACCTGACCTTTGCCACATTTTGGACAAACTACACCGATTTCTTTAATGATTGGCTTAGTATTACGACAATCTGGGAAACGAGAACAAGCATAGAACTTGCCATAGCGTCCCATCTTAATCACCATTGGTGCACCACAAATATCACAATTAAAGCCAGCTGGTTCATCCTTGATTTGTACCTTTTCGATTTCACTATCAGCCTTATTTAATTCTTTCTTAAACGGTTGATAGTATTCGTCAACAACATGAACCCAATCCTTTTTACCATCTTCGACTTCATCCAATTCATTTTCAAGTCGGGCGGTGTAATCAACATCAGTAATATCTGGGAAGAAGCTTTCAATTAAGCCATCAACAATTTCACCTAATTCAGTTGGTACAATTGAACGACCATCAAGTTTAACATAATAGCGGCGTTGAATTGTATCTATTGTAGGTGCATAAGTTGAAGGACGGCCCACGCCATTTTCTTCCAATGCGTGAACTAATGATGCTTCAGTATAGCGTGCTGGTGGTAACGTAAAGTGCTGTTTGTTATCGGACTTAGTCATCTTGACCTTGTCACCCTCTTCAAGATCAGGTAAGTCAACATTCTTTTCTTGTTGATTATCATAAACCTTGGTGAAACCAGCAAATTTCAATTTAGAACCAGTAGTTCTAAAAATCACACCATTTTGAACAATATCTGCACGAACAGTATCATAAACAGCTGGGGTCATTTCACTGGCCAAAAAACGTGACCAAATCAATTTGTATAAACGATATTGTTCCGTAGTTAGGATACTCTTTAATGACTCCGGTGTGCGATATACAGATGTTGGGCGAATGGCCTCGTGAGCATCTTGTGCGTCTTCTTGATTCTTAAAATGGCGTTGACTCTTAGCTGCAAATTCTGCACCATAATTTTCATGCAAAAACTTAGAAGCCTCTTGTTGGGCAACTGGTGATGTTCTCTTAGAGTCAGTTCTCATATAAGTAATCAAACCAACTGTTCCTTGCTTACCTAAAGAAATCCCTTCATATAATTGCTGAGCAATACTCATAGTTCTACGAGTACGATAACCTAAACGCTTATTGGCTTCTTGCTGCATTGTAGAAGTTGTAAATGGGGCTGCTGGCTGACGCCGACGTTGCCGAGCAACAACTTTATCTACTACAAAGTCCTTTTTCTTATCGATTTTAGCCAAAACATCCTTAACAGAATCGATATTAGGCAATTCTTTCTTTTTGCCATCAACACCATAAAAGGCAGATTTAAAAGTTTCTTTACCCTTAGCAAATTCCGCATCAATTGACCAATATTCTTTTGGCTTAAAGTTCTTGATCTCCTTTTCACGATCAATCACTAATTTTAAGGCAACTGATTGTACACGTCCTGCAGATAAACCTTTTTTAACTTTGGCCCAAAGAATTGGTGAAAGTGAATACCCTACAATTCGATCAAGTACACGTCTTGCCTGTTGGGCATCAACCGTATCCATATCAATTGTCCGGGGATGCTTGAAGCTTTCTTTAACTGCATCCTTGGTAACTTCGTTAAAAGTTACTCTATTCTTGGCTTTTTCGTCAAGATTCAATGCGTGCGCTACGTGCCAAGCAATTGCTTCGCCTTCACGATCGGGGTCGGATGCTAAATAAACATCCTTGGCCTTCTTGGCTTCGCTTTTTAATTCTTTAATGGTATCGCCTTTACCACGAATGGAAATATACTTAGGCTTATAGTTGTCTTCAAAGTCGATTCCCATTTGTGACTTAGGCAAATCACGAATATGCCCCTTGGAAGCAATAACGTGATAGTTTCTTCCTAAATATTTTTCAATAGTCTTAGCTTTTGCAGGTGATTCCACAATGACTAAGGTCTTTTTACGTTTTTTTGTTGTTTTACTTTTCGCTTTAGTAGGCATTAACTGCCTCCTTAATTCTTATTTTATTTTATGGGTACAGTCCAAAAATAACTAATACTTTCTGAATTGTCAAATCTTTATCTTGTTAAATTTAAAATCAACAATTGGCGTAGCTCCTGCTTCAATTAATTGATTGGGACCTGCAGACAATGCATTAGTAATTGGCCCAGGTACTGCATAAATATCGCGATTTTCTTGTAACGCTAAATTAGCAGTAATCAGTGAACCCGACTTTTCTTTAGCCTCAGTAACGATTACGCTTTGACTTAAGCCGGCCAAGATACGGTTGCGTTCAGGAAAACGATACGGACGCGGTGGTGTATCAGGCAAATATTCACTAATCAATAGTCCCTTTTGCACAATCTCTTCTTGTAAAGCAAAATTTTGCATTGGATATGAAAAATTTAAACCATTGCCAATAACCGCAATTGTTTTTCCTTGGTTGAAAAGTGCAGCCTTATGAGCTAAGGCATCAACGCCTTTTGCTAAGCCACTTGCTACAACCTGACCAGATTGCACAATATTAGGTACCAAGCGATTAATAACATCTTGACTATACTTAGTCGGATAGCGTGAGCCAACAATTGTAATGATTTCTTTTTGCAGTAAAGAAATATCTCCTCGGGTAAACAATACCATAGGTGGTCGATAAATTTGACGTAGTTTTTCTGGATATGCTTCATCGAAAAAACTGATTACGTCACACTGCTGTTCAATTTGTTGTACCATTCGATCCAACTGATCATCCTGAAAAGCGCGATAGCATGCATCCATTAGTTTCTCAGTTAATTCAATTTGTTCTAATTCTTCAAATTCAATTTCTGTTTCATCAGTTACCTGATTAGCAATTGTCAGCAATTTAACATAACCAATCCCTTTTTGCAATTTTAATTTTAGTAGAAATTCTGTTTTTTTCATAAAAAAAGCCCTCCACTATTTATTACGCAAAAAGAGACCATTATTTTTTTATAAATTGAAATTTATTCAAAAAATCACTGACTGGAGCAAATGTTTTGCGGTGAATTGGCGTAGGGCCATACTTTTTCAAGGCTTCAATGTGCTCCTTGGTGCCATATCCTGCATTATGATGAAAGCAATATTGAGGGTATATTCTATCATAATCATCCATCAATTGATCTCGAAAGACCTTGGCCACAATTGAAGCTGCCGCAATTGAATTCGACTTAGCATCTCCCTTAATCAATTTAACTTGGGGTAGATTTACTGGCACATTCATTGCATCTACCAAAAGTGCATTCGGCTTAACATCAAGTGCTCGTACTGCTTGAGCCATCGCTTGACGGTCAGCTTCATAAATATTAATTTGATCGATTACCTCTGCACTTTTTACTCCAATACCAACACTAACTGCTTCCGCTAAAATTTTAGGATATAACTTCAATCGTTTCTCTGGGCTCAATTTCTTCGAGTCGTTTACATCTAATAAATCAAAATCTTGATCAATTATCACAGCAGCAGTTACTACCGGTCCAGCTAAAGGGCCACGTCCTACCTCATCAACACCCGCTACTAATTGTCCCTTTTCCCAGAACTTTTTTTCATAAGAAAAGCGACACAAAAACTCTTCTTTTTTTGCTAGTAATTTTGCTTGACGCTTACGATAACTAACTAACAATTTTTGTACGCCGGCCCGCGGATCTGCCTCAAGTTCGTTAATTTGGGCTTCAGAGACCTCAGATTTCAACAGTTCTTTTATTTCTTTAATTGTCATGGTCTATCTAACGTAATCCTTCCGATTGCACCCTTACGCAATTTTTGTAACATAAATAATGAAAAACGATCATAATCATCACGCATGCCATATTTTTCAGTCATTGACAAAAGCAAATCTGGATCAGCCATATCAGCAATTTGCTGTTCAGGTAATTTAGAAAATTTAAGCAGATCCTTAGCATAAAATTCACGTAAATTTTTCAAAACAAATAATGCTACATCATCTGCATGAAAAACACTATCCTTAATTGCACCGAAAGCAGCTAATTTATAACCAACTTCCTGATCAGAAAATTTAGGCCATAAAATCCCTGGTGTATCGAGCACTTGAATATTAGCATTTGTTTTCAGCCATCTTTGTCCCTTAGTTACACCTGGTTTGTTACCGACTTCAGCCACGTTCCGACCAACTAAACGATTAATCACCGTTGACTTGCCACAGTTAGGAATACCTGCCAAAGCAATTCTAATAGTAGGATTTGAGGCCCCTCGTGCTTCTAGCTTCTCTGTTTTGGCAGCTGCCGCCTTTTTTACTAAGGAAACCAACTTCTGCATATTAGTATTGTGCAAGGAGTCAAGTGCCAAAACATACTTATTATCTCCAGCTAATTCTGCTGCCCATGCCTTTGTTAAAACTGGATCAGCTAAATCAGCCTTATTTAAGATAATAATATGTGGTTTATTACCAACTAGTTCTTCAATCATTGGATTTCTTGAAGCTTGCGGAATTCGGGCATCAAGTACTTCCACCAAAACATCAATCAGTCCTAACTTATCTTCCAGTTGATTACGAGCCTTGTTCATATGCCCCGGATACCATTGAATTGTTGCCATATTATCTCTTCTTTCTAAAATTAATCATTTTCATCATCTAAGAACACCACTTCTGACATCAAAATCTGTCTATATAAAGCCAGAAAGCCTCAACGATATTCTCTCTTGTTGTGCAATTTTACCTAAATAGTCACGTTCTTGTCTAAAAGCATATCTATATACCTCAGCTCTAAATTCTTTCTGATCATCGGGCAATTCTTTTTGTTTAATTGTATACTTTATTTCCCTAGCAAAATCAACCATAGAAGTTTGATTCATTTGTGCCCTTAAATCGAATTCTAATTGTTTTCGAATCTTTTTAGGTAAATAGATCTTTTTCATTTGATCCATAGCATACTCAATCATTGCCACACGAACTCGATCAACTTCCTTTCTTTGATCAAAATCAGGTATATCTTTGTCCAAGATCATGTGAAAAACAATTGTTGGAACAATCATACTTAGTAAAATAAGCGTAATTTCACTCACCAAAATTAAATGGAAATCTGCTACATTAATGCGTAAATCATATAACGTATATGCCAAGGCAAAAGTAACTGCTCCATGAATGCCATCCAGACTAAAAATCAATGCTTCTTTATTACTCGTTTTTCCTTTAATAGAAGGGCTAAATCGATAATAAAAGTATCTAATAAGCAAATTAGCTAGGTATAAAATTATTCCGTTATAAAAAATAAAGGCATTAGTAAGCCTGCTTCGCTCAGATTCAACGTTATGAATCAATCCGGCTGCAACGACTGCAATAATTCCAGAAACGTGAATTTCTTCTGCTAAAAAATATATTATTAACGGTGTCAAAAAGAATATGACTTCAACCGGCATTGCAACACCAGCAGATAAATGATATTTGGAGCGAAAACTTTCCTGACGCAAGAAAACTAATAAAGTAGCCACCAAAGCTCCTAGAAAAATACCTCCACCTGCAGAATATAAAAAATTACCTATTGCTTGTCCAATCCGTAATTCTTGATGCAAGTACCAATCAACTGCCATATTAAGCAAAATGATACCTGAAGCGTCATTAAACAAAGACTCATCTTTTAGGTAAAAAGCAATCTTCTTAGGCAGCTTCAATCCATGTGTTACAGATTCTGTTGCTGTAGCATCTGTTGGCATTGAAATTGCAGCCAGAATAAAAGCCAGTGGTAGAGAGACCCATACTAAAATAGATCCCGAATCCCGCAGTTATAGTTGCCAAGATAATCATAATAACCGTTAACCCAACTATTGCACGCCACGAACGTAAAACATTGTACAACCTAGTACGTTGTCCCTCAAAAAATAGTAATGGCGCTACAATCAAGCCCATAAATAATTCCGAGCTAAAGCTCTCAATTAATGAATTAGTTTGTGGTACTAGTGCAATAGCCGCTCCAATCGCCATTGCAATGTAATTAACTGATATTCTCTTCAAAAAGCGTTGTTGAATAATCGTCGCAAATGCTACCGCAAAGACAATAAAACCAATAAAAATTACTACCTGCATTTTTCTACCCACTTAATAAAAAAGCCCAGGCATCTATCAGGCTTGGGCTTAATACATCATTTTGTCTTCATACATTCGATAAGCACGATCAAAAATTGACATACTTGGTAAATAACTAGCATTCAATTCCAAATAATCTGACAATTTCTCATAATCTTGTTCTTGCTTAGGAAAAGTCAGGTCATGCTGCGCATTATTCGCAAATTGAGCTACGTCATCAGCTGAATCTGCATCCCTTTGCGTCATTAAATATCGATAAAAACTTTCTCGGTAAGCCATAATTACTCCACATAATATAAGATCGCATAAGCACCATTGCCAGCATGTGTTGCGATAATTGGACTTGTCTCTGCCACTAAAACATTAATCGCAGGATTGATTGCACGAATTTTTTCAGCTAATTCTTCCATTAATTCAGGTGTATCAACGTACGAAATGCCTACTTCTTTAATATGCTCTTTATTATCTGCGATTTCTTTTAACACTCGTTCATCAAAAGCACGTGTAAATTTCTTACCTCGTCCTTTTTTGGCTACGATTAACTTACCTTGTGGCATCTGAAGAGCGATTCTAATATTAAGCATAGTAGCAATTCGACCAGAAAGTGCACCTAAACGGCCACCCTTGATTAAGTTTTGTAAATTAACTACCATCATTTCCAGTTTTTGAGTACTACGAATCTTTTTAACATGATCAATAATCTCAGCCATGCTTTTACCAGCCTGAGCATCCTTAGCAGCAGCCAAAACTTGGAAGCCTTCTGCCCTGTCGGTTAGTTCAGAGTCAATAATTGTAACATTATCGCTTTGACCTGCAATTTCTGCAGCTTGACGAGCGGCATCTATCGTACCACTTAATGATTTAGCTAAGAAAATACCAATCACTTGACTGCCATCTGCAGTTAATTTTTTAATCACATCAACAAAACGGCCAATTGGTGGCTGACTAGTCTTAGGTAAGCTCTCCGCTTCGTTCATCTTCTTGACAAAATCACTTCTAGTGATATCAATCCCATCCACATATGACTTACCGTCGATGGTAATCGTCAATGGGACTACTGTAATGTCATATTTTTCAACTTCTTCTGGTGTTAATTGGACGGAAGAGTCCGTCATAACTTTTATCTTCGACAACGTATTCGCCTTCAATTCTAATTTGTTTACCCGATTTATGATAAAATGTAAGCAACATATATACTGTATTGTATCAAAAAACTATTAGAAGAAAAAAGGATTGATTACACTTCATGAAAATTAGCAAACTTTGGCAGCAACCAGAACAACGATCAGAAAGGTACTACCTTCTAGATAATATTTTTAGTGCCATAACTCATGGGATTGGTTTCGGACTAGCAGTTACCGGCTTAGTAATTTTAATTGTAAAGGCAGCTCATACAGGCAGCCCGATGCGAGTTGTTACTTTCACAATTTATGGCTCTTGCCTGGTACTGCTTTATTTATTTTCCACACTATATCACAGTTTAGTTTTTACACGGGCCAAAAATATTTTTCAAATTTTTGACCATTCTTCAATCTTTCTTTTGATTGCAGGATCTTATACTCCATATTCACTTGTTGCAATTGGTGGAGCCTGGGGTTGGACTTTATTTGGCTTGATCTGGGGCCTAACCATCTTTGGCATCATTTACTACATCTTCAATCGTGGTAAACACGTCATACTTGATACAATCCTCTATGTTGCAATGGGATGGTTAGTTATCTTGTCAGGATCTTATTTATATGTTCGCTTAAGTCCAACTGGATTCTGGCTATTAGTTAGTGGTGGCATTGCTTACACAATCGGCGCGATTCTGTTCAGTATGCGCAATGTTCCCTTTATCCATACTATCTGGCATTTATTTGTTATGCTCGGTTCAATCTTAATGTACTTTTCCGTTTTACTTTATGTTTAAAAAATGTAGCAGTTGAATTCTGCTACATTTTTCTTTCTATTCAATTGTAGTCAAATAGCTTTCAATCGCTTCTTGATTATTCTCAACTTCACCTGAAACAACTAACTCTCGAATTTTATTCAAAGTCTGCCCCAATTTTGCACCTGGTCGCATCCCGCGATCTATTAAAAATCTCCCATCAACGGCTAGTTCCGACGCTTTTTTAATAGGTAAAGCCATATAACGATCAACTAAAGCTTCTGAAGAAATTGGTTGACCAACAATATGAGCAACGTCAATCGTATTAATTAATGTCTCTTCCCCTGCTAAGAATAATTCATAATCACTAGGAGCATGACTAGAAAGTAAATCAAATAGATTAATAATTCTTTCGACTTGCTCAGTCATAGCATTAGAGTTTTTCCAGTCACGCATAAAACGATGAATTTGTTCATTCGGTAATTTCAATAGCAAAATTATCAGTGACCACAAACTATTTTCCATCGTTGGACTGAATTTTAACTGTGGGAAAATAGCTAGTTGATCTTTTTTTCCGCCAAAATCAGGTACATCTTCACTCAAATTTGTATCAAGAAAAACCTGAAAAGCTTGCCGAGCATGTGGTCCTAAACCTAATTTTACAAATTCTTCTCGAATTCGTTCAACTGAAATTTTTTTAAGTAATTTATGATTATCCTTAATTGCCTGTTGGGTCTTGCTTTCTAACTTAAATTCAAGTTGACTCATAAAACGTACGGCCCGCATCATTCGCAAAGCATCCTCGTGGAATCTTTTTTCTGGATCACCTACAGCACGAATGACATGGTTTTTGAGATCATCTAGTCCGTTAAATAAGTCAACAATTTGCCCTCGTGTATCCATTGCCAGAGCGTTAATCGTAAAGTCTCTACGCTTTAAATCTTCATCTAAGTTTTGAACAAATGTTACATGATCTGGACGACGAAAATCTTGATAACCCGATTCTGTTCTAAAAGTGGTAATCTCATAACTTTCACCACCATAAAGGACAGTCACCGTTCCATGTTTAATTCCTGTATCAATTGACTTATCAAATAACTCTTTTACCTCTTCTGGATAAGCACTAGTAGTAATGTCTACATCATGAACATGACGATGTAACAAAACATCGCGGACAGAACCACCCACAAAGTACGCTTCAAAGCCTGCATTTTCTAATATCTGTAACACGGGCATTGCCTTGGTAAAAATTTCTGGTAAATTATCTATCTTTATCATATTAAAATCTCAATTCTTATTGTCTTTATTATTACTTTTGCCATACACTTTGTTAAAATTGAGGAAAGACATAAAGGAGGTAATCATTATGCGTAAGATTGACAAAAGTATCTTAATTGATATCCTCATGATCGCGCTAGGCTGTGCTATTTACGCTTTAAGTCTAGACATGATTTCTGTCCCCAATAAACTAGCCGACGGCGGACTAAGTGGTATTTCACTTCTTCTGCGGCATTTTTGGGGCATCAACATGGGACTATCGACCCTTGTATTGAATATTCCACTAATTTTGTTAGGCTATCGCTTTATGGGCAAACGTCTTTTAGCCTATACAATCTGGGGAACGCTCAGTCTTTCCTTTTTCTTATGGTTTTGGCATTCAGTACCTATTATAAAACAATTAGATTTAGAACACGACCTCTTCCTTTCAGCAATTTCTGCTGGGTTATTGTCTGGAATCGGATTAGGGTTAGTATTTAGATATAATGGTACTTCCGGTGGAACTGATATTATTGCCCGAATCTGTCAGATAAAATTTGGTATTTCGTCTGGCAAAATGCTTTTAGCTTGTGATGCAATAGTACTCTTCGCATCCCTATCTTACTTAGACATCAAGCATATGCTATACACATTATTAGCTTCTTTTGTCTTATCCCGAGTAATGGATACCGTTCAGCAAGGTGCATACACAGCCCGTGGTTTATTAATTATCTCTGACAAATATGAACAAATTGGCAAGATGATTGATTTAAAACTAAATCGTGGTTTCACATATCTAAAAGCTTTAGGTGGCTATCAACAAAATGAAAAACGTGTAATTTATGTTGTAGTCGCACCGCGGGAAATTCCATCAATCAAAGCTTTAATCAAGCAAGAAGATCCACATGCTTTTGTTTCAATAATTGAGGTAAATGAGGCAATGGGAGAAGGATTTACTTATAAAAAACCACATCGCTTTTTCATCCACAAGTAAAAAGCTATACCATGATGCATTTCATGATATAGCTTTTCTTTTACTAATAATTAATAATTACAGTCAATACGTTATTAGCTTTAACGTATTCGTTTTCTCCAATTTGAATGAATGGCCGTTCATCAATTTCTTTATGGCCAAGATTTTTAACTTTAGAGCCTTGTTTAACAAACTTACCTGGAATTGGCTGACCATTTTTATCATAAACATATGATGGATGCTTAATGCGGTTAATTGTCTCGGCTGTGTCCTTAATGTATGGTAAAAATGCCCCTTCCTTAACGAATTTATTCTTACCAATCTTCACAAAATTATTGCCATTAATTGATTTAATGCCTAGGATCTTGTAAACACGGCCCTTTTTTAAATGTCCAACTTTTTCTCCTTTGCGGTTAAAAATCGTTGCTTTTCTAGTCAAGTTTAACTTTTTACCCTGACGAATTGGATTAGTTGAAGCTGCGTTAACTGTCTGAGCAGTCATCGCACCTAAACTTAAGGAGGCTAAGACTACTCCTGCCATATACATAATTTTTTTGTTCATCATGATCTCATCCCCTAATCATTACTCAATCTTCTTATTTATATTTTAACAAAAAATGCAGAGGTTATACACTTTTCTCTATTTTTATTTATGGGATGAATAACACTTATTCTTTGCAATCTTTCATGGCAAGAACTAATCTTAGCTTGTAAGCGTTTGTCAATATTAAGCAGTCAAGAGGGTGAAAACAATGCCAAAAAAATAGTTACTCCCAAGAAGCTTTCGTTCATGTCTATTTACTTCTTGGGAATTAATGGGGTAATTGGGTCCGGTGCCTTTTTACTACCTCAAACAATCTATAAAGATATGAACTTGATGAGTGTTTTCGTAACAATTTGTGCTGCTCTTACAGTAAGTATGGTTGCTCTTTGTTATGCTGACTTGTCAAGTCGTTTTACTGGATCAGGCGCAGCTTGGCTTTATTCATATCACGCCTTTGGGCGATTTACTGGCTACGAACTTGGAATATATACTTGTTTTTTAGGATGCTGTACATATGCGGCAGAAATAGTAGCTTTGTTAACTATTTTAAAGACTTTGTCCCCTGTTTTTAGTAATCACGCTGTTTACTACGGGATAGCTATTGGAATAATTGTGCTGTTTACGATTATTAACTTATTTGGTCGGACAATTGTAAAATTAGTCGATAACTTATCCTCTGCTGCCAAAATGATTACTATTCTGATTTTTATCATCATTGGTGCCTTTTTTATTCATAAAATGAACTTTACACCTGTGATTCCTAAAGCAGCAACCTTAGGTGTTGGTCCTTACTTCAAACATTTTGGTGCCGCATTTAGTGTAGTATTTTACATGTTTACTGGATTCTCCTTTATTCCAATTGCTGCAAAACAGATGAATAATCCAGAGAAAAATATTCCCAAAGTATTGATCTCAGTGATGATCACTGTGACTATTTTATATGCATTAATGATGTTAGTAGCTATCGGGATTTTAGGATCCAAGATGGTTAATTATAGTACGCCTATTGCTGTAGCCTTTCAAAAGGCCGTTGGTGATTGAGGCTACGTTCTAGTAATTGCAGGGATGCTGATTAGTGTTATCGGCGTTGCTTTTGCAGGATCTTTCAATACTCCATCGTTGATTGCTTCTCTTGCTAATGAGCACGCAATGTTACCTAAATGGATTGGAAAAAAGAACAAGCATGATGCTGCTTGGGTAGCTATTTTACTCAGTGCAATCATCACTATGATTTTAATCACACAATCATACCTCTTCTTGGTATCTTGTATTGTATTAGCTTCATTTATTCAGTATGTGCCATCTATCTTAGCAGTAATCAAATTCAAGCATACTAATGAATTTCCAAATAACGGTTTTAAGCTCCCATTCGGCTACGTTATTCCAGCTTTAGCATTAATTATCTCATGCTACATGGTAACCAATTTCACTTGGAAAACTATTTTGGTCGGAGTAGTCGTAGGGGTATTAGCCGCAGTAGCTTACTTCTTCATTGAAAAAGATGCAAAAGTTGAAGAAAAGCATCAAAAGTATTTGTCAAAAATGCGCAATAAATAATTTTCAAGTTATAAGGACGATGACTATCGAATATCGCCCTTATTTTTTTGATCAATTAAGACTTTTTAGTCTGCTTTTAAATCTATTTTTCAACTTATACATTATGAAAGCCCATCTCCTCTCATAATATTTAGTGCTAAACTGTTAGATAGATTAGTATTAGAAAAGAGCAACAACAAATGAGTAATCATAAAGCTAAAATAAATAACGCTGAAATTAAAACTAGAGTACCCCGCTTCAGACCAAGCCAGTAAAAAACTTAAGTTAACACAAAAGGAAAAACATATGTCTGAAGAGATAATTAACACAGTCACAACAAAAAATGATTTTAAGAGTGCATTGAGAAATGCGGGTATTAAAGATGATGATACCGTATTAGTTCATACTGCACTAAGTAAATTCTATTACGTTCCTAATGGTCCAGAAACCATTGTCGAAGCCTTAAAAGAAGCTGTGCCTAATGGAACAATAATGATGCCCTCACAAGTTTCCACGAATTGTGATCCAGCCACTTGGGAATATCCACCAGTACAAAAATCTTTGATTCAAGTAGTTAAGGATGCTATGCCACCTTATAATCCTACAACATCAATGACAGAAGGCTTAGGGGTTACGCCAGAGTATTTCAGAACTTTGCCAGATGTTGTTCGAAGTACCCATCCTTACTTGCCAATTGCTATTTGGGGCAAAAACAAAGTAAAGATTGCACAGAATCAACCTTTAAATATTCCTTATGGAATTGACAGTCCTTTAGATTATTTGTACCAGAATAATGGCAAAACTATCTTTTTAGGAACTGATTATGAAACGTGTACAGTTTTGCACTATGCAGAATCCACAATTGGTAGAAAAACCGAAACATGTTCTGCTGCAACTAGTCTGGATGAAAGCGGCAAAACTATTTGGACTGAATATCAAAATATTGATATGGATTCATATGATGACTTTAATGAATTAGGGACAGAGTTTGAAGCAAAGCATCCCTCTGCTATCAAAAAGGTTAAGTTAAACAATGGTGTCATCAAAGTAATAAATGTAAAATCGCTAATTGATTTTGCTAGAAAATGGTTTACAAAAAAAGACAATAATCATTCAATTTAATAATAAAAGGAAGTAGTGATATGCGCCCAAAAATTAAGACATATTAATTATTAGATCGCTTGCTTTAAGGCCATGCTTCGATATTCTATCGGAGTGTGGCCTTTTAGCGTGCTCTTGATTCTATGGTGATTGTAGTAGTGAATGTAATCTTCGATAGCAGCTTTAAGCTCATCAAGATTCTTATAATTCTTCTCAAAGCCATAGAACATTTCTCTTTTAAGAATGCCAAAAAAACCTTCCATCAAGCCATCATCC
>NZ_PCYU01000058.1:0-7814 GCF_002553775.1 Lactobacillus sp. UMNPBX16 | reverse complement strand
ATTTGAAATTGCAATTTTCGTAAAAATTTATTTCAAGAAAATAAAAAGACGGGCGTTGGCTCGTCTTTTTTGTTTGGATTGTTATTTGAGAGAAAATTTCTATTTAAACAAAAATATCCTTAAAATCAGCTACCACGTCTTTATTCTTTCTGCCAGGAATAACAGCGTAAATCAAAGTGGAGATGCTTGTCGGAGTATCAAAGGCCTCCTGCCACATTTTTGCGACTTCTTTTGCGTTAAAGCCAAAAACTCCTGCACCCCAGCCTTTGACCACTTGATTTATCTTAGTAAAGACTAATGATAGAGTTTGAGCAACTGCTTTATGGCGACTCAACAATTCTCTAATCTTGTCATAAAGCTTGGCTTTACGGTCGTCTCCCGGCTTTGCTTGCCAGTTTTCGCCCGTTTTCCAGAAGGTAAAGCCTAGGAAATTGCTCTTCGTTGGTCTAACTACTTTAGTTTTAGTAGTGTTAACTTTTAAGAACAGTTTTCTTTCTAGCCATGATGTAATTGACTTCATCACGCGCTTAGCCGATTTACCACTCTTGACGAAGATATTGCAGTCATCGACATAGCGAACAAAGCGCAAGCCTCTTTGTTCCAATTCCTTGTCCATTTTATCTAAATAGATATTGGATAGGATTGGCGAGAGCGGTCCACCTTGCGGTACGCCAAACTTTCATTGGACTAGATGAATGTCATGCCCGACACACTTCAAAAAGCAACGCTGTTGAGCGTGGCTTTATATATTTTCTCTATTTTCCACTCAAATTAAGAGCTATTTGAGAAATCAAAGTATCCATGAAATACATACCGAAAAAGACAAATAATGCCACAATTAAGATCTTCCATGAAATCTTTGATAAATCCTTCAATCTATGAGTTACTGAAATTCCAGCAAAGGCTAATACCGATGTAGTTAATGATAAAAAATCTACTGCATTAATTACACGAACACAATATGGACTAAGCAAACAGAAAACTAATGAAACGATAGACACCCAGCCTAGAATGGGAAATCCTCTAACAATCTTCCACGGAACTCGTTTCATTAACATACTGATAATAATGCCAATCAGAGAAAACAGCCATAATAGACCTAGGCCGGCAAAAGTATCAGGTGTAATTGGGGTGCTCTTAGGATTTTTTACTAACTTAATCCACTGAACAAATAAAACTAAACTAACACTAAGCAATAAAATTAATGCATCTCTACCTAATTTATAAAAATTATTTTCTCTAATCATGTTCTGGGTATACTTCTTTCTTTTTATCAAGCAAACTAGTCAAGTGAACATACATGAATCTTTGCAAAGGAACTGCGAGGAAATACATAATATAAGTTCCAATAAAACTAGTTAACAACTGACTTGCTGCCGCAAATGATAGAATCGTCTCACTATGTTTAGGAACCAGAGCTGCTAAAGCTGAAGAAGCTGCAGTCATCATAGAACTTGATCCTACTCCAGAACTCATCGCAACAGCTTGATAACTAAAGCCCATCCCCAAAAGAACTGGTGCTAAAATTGAGAAGACAATCGAACCAAAAATTGTTCCAATTAAGTAAATACCTAGGACTCCTCGACCTTCCGGTGAATCAAGTGTATATTTTTCACTAATATAGGCTAGTTCTCCTTCTCTGCCTAATCCCAATGTTGAGCCAATGGCCTCTTGTCTTAATCCTAGTAATAAAGCTACTGGTAGTCCAAATAAAATTGTGCCTAAATTACCTAACTCATGAATGAGAAATACCCAACCTACTGATAAAATTTCATTAATCTTAGGTGCAACATTTGCTCCATAACGTGCCATTAGTGGCAACATTATTAAAATCATATATTTTCCAGCAAACTTTACTCTTTTATCATTGTAGAGTTGCTTAATCGGCTTTAATGGAAGTAAATAAATAATAATCGCTAAAATAACTGCGAATACTAATGATAGAATTGAAACTTCAATTTTACCAATTTTGAAAACCTGCATCCCTATAAATTCCGCAATAGTGTCAATCAATAGCACTAAAATAATTAATGGACCATAATTTTTTAAAGATTTCATTTTTCTGCTCCCATTTTATTTAATTGTTCAAGATATTCCTGATTTGTTCTACGATAAGTCCTGATTTTATTAAGATTATTTGATATTTCTAAAACACTGTTAAAGATAAATTCCGGGAATATGTCCAGTACAAAAACTGGATCAACTAATTTAAAATCAGAGCCATGAATGGTTCCATTCCAACCACCATATCCAATCTGAATAGTTGGCATTAGATAACTTACATCACCAATATCACCAGCTGCCATGGTATAGCCTCGGTTTTCAATCAATTCTGAAATCTTGTCATTCCTTAAAAATACATTTTTTATTAAAGCATTCATGTCTCTATTCGACCTTAAAGGCAAATAGCCAACCTGTGTTTCTGAATTAAAATTACCGCCTAAAGCTAGGGAGCATCCTTCTGCTGCTTGATTGAATTGCTTCATTAGTTGCTGTGCATATTCGACATCAAAGTATCGTATATCTGTCCCCATGCTAACATGATCGGGAATTACATTAATCGATTCTGTATTATCACCTATCATCACTGGATTAAACCTAATTTGATTTGGATTTTTTAATTGTTGACGTTTGAAGGCCAAAGCAGTGGTAAATAGGGTGGCTATACTCTGTGCATTTACCCCCTCTTCAGGAGCAAATGCTGCATGACTCGCCTTACCAAAGAAGTCAAAGTATTGAAAATTAAATCCAGCTAAATCACAATTAATTTCAATAGTCCTACGCTCAAAATTTTCACCTATAGCATGAACTGAGACACAGTAGTCGACATCATCAAAGACACCTAATTTAATTGCTTCTTGTTTACCACCAAAATAAGTGATTTTTCCTTCCGCTTTCTGTTTTTTGCGCCACTCCAAATCAACAAATTCTTCAGCCGGTGTAAAAATAAATGCTAAGTTAGCGCCAAAATCACCAATTCGTTTATTTTTCACTAGTTCATTCATAATCGCTAAAGCTATTGTCACCTGAGTATAATGGCCACAAGCTTGAGCTGCTCCTGTTTCACTATCAGCATTTCTATGCCCCGGCTGGCATAGTGAATCTAGTTCTGCAATAATTCCAATAGTCTTAGTTTGGTGATTATTAAACACCACTTTTATCCCTGTATTGCAGAAATGTTCGACTTTTACCATAGGAGTGATTTCATGAATAGCTTCTTCTATCGCCTCAGAAGTTTTATACTCCTTATATCCCAACTCCGGATTATTTAGTAGATAATCTGCTAATTCCCGCATTCTTGGATAGTATTCTTGAAAGCTCGACATTCAATTCCCCACTTTTTCAAATCATCAATATTACATTTGATGGTTTAAATAGTACAGCGATATTCAAGCTAAGGCAAGAACAATTTTCAATTATAATAAATAAATAGTTCGTATTTTAAATAACAATAAGCATAAATAAAGCATCACTTACAAGAAAAATCTCACAAGTGATGCTTTATTTGTAGTAAAAAATATTTAGAATTTACGTAAACCATGTTGGTAAACTTGCTTGTCTTTTTGGCCGACTGCAGCAACATTTTCTAATGGATTCTCTCGTAAAACTAAGAAATCCGCATATTTGCCCACTTCAAGTGAACCATATTCTTGATCAACCTTAAGCAATTCAGCACTACCCAAGCCGCCTGCTCTTAAAGCTTGATAATTTGTGGCTCCTGCTCTAACCAATTCCACTAATTCATTAGGTGTATCAGAGAAGCGATTGAAATATGTTCCTGCGTCTGTCCCCATTGCCAGTCTCACCCCCTCCTTGATCGCATGGCCGACATGATTATAAAAGTCATCAACTACTGCACACATCTTGCGGTATGAGAACTCAGGTACAACATCTTTTCCATGAACGACGATTGTCCGACCTGCAGTCAATGTTGGTGACAAAAATGTACCTTGTTTTTTCATCAAAGCCAAGTCATTATCATCTAAATAAAAACCATGTTCTACAGAATCAACTCCTGCAACAACTGCATAATGAATACCAAGTCGTCCCTCGGCGTGAGCACAAACTGTCATATGCTTGGAATGAGCCTCTTCTACTGCCATCTTCATTTCTTCAAGCGAAAGCTCAGTATCATCTACTTCATCCCCAAGTGACATAATTCCACCGGTAGCCATCAACTTGACATTTTTTGCACCTTTGGTAAATTGTTCTCGGACTGCTCTACGCATGTCCTCTGGACCGTTAACCAAATGACTAGCATTTTGCTCTCCATTTAACCCCACCTTGAAATCACCATGTCCGCCGACAATTGACATTGTCATTCCAGTTGGCATCACTTGAGGACCTTCAAAAGGATACTGCTTGCGCATCTGCACTAATTTACAGTCAACATCAAAGGATGTGCCACAACTACGAACATAAGTCACACCAGTTTGTAAAGCTTCACGCAGATCCCGCAGTGCTGCATAAGTAGTCGAAGCTTCAGTAGTCGGAAATTTTTTCTTCAAGTCAGAATCAAGCCCCATGTGAGTATGTGAATTAAGCAAACCGCTCATCACATATTTCCCTTTAAGGTCAACTTGTTTGTCAAAATCTGCTGTGCATTTTCCCTTACCTTGATCGGTCAATTTACCTGTTTCATCATCAACGACAAACCAAGCATTATCTACTAGATTATCTTCATTACCAACGAATAAATTACAATTTACAAAAGCTGTTTTAGTCATTATTTTTCTCCTAATTATTACTTACAGATGCATCCTTAAAGCTGAAATTACCACCCAAGAATTCTACATTTTTAACACTTGGTCGAACCATCCAAGCTTGACCATCATGGAATAATGGCGTCAATCCTTGTTGATCAGTTAAAACACGTTCTGCATTATACAAATCTTCTAATCGCTTAGTAGGATTTAATTCCTTATCTGAATTATTCATATACTTGTCAAAATCTTTGTTAGACCATTTACCGAAGTTATAACTTTGTCCTGTCATCATTGTGTGCAATTGTGAATTAGGATCTAAATAGCCCGAAGTCAATCCAGTAAAGACTGCCTCGAAATCACCATTGAGCATTTTCTTAACTCTAGTAGTCTTCGGCATGCTTCTAACAGTTACATCAACTTTTTTGCCAAAGGTATCTTCTAACTGGCTTTGCACAAACTCTAAAACCTTTTTAGAAACGTCATCATCGTCACCCATTAAGGTAAAGGCCAACTTATTCTTACCCAATTCTTTTAATGCTCTATCATAAAGTTTCTTAGCGCCTGCAGGGTTATAATTCATATATTTATTAGCTGGATTTTTGCTTTCAACATACTGGTCAAAATTCTTACCATCAACATATTCATTTGGTCCAGCAAAAGTTCGGGCTACAGTATTAGCACCACCAACTGTTTTAGCCAATTGAGCTCGGTTAAGTGCCATTGAAACTGCTCTTCTAAAATCGACATTAGCTAGTTCTGGATGCTTGGATACATTGAAAGTCAAGTATTCAGTTCTATCTAGTTTATAGACTGTATAACCAGATTGACCCTTCAGTCTCTTTGAAGCCTGAACATCAAGATAGGCACCATCTAATTTGTTAGCCTGATACAGATTGTAATCAGTTGAAGGCGTCTTTTGTACACTATAATTAACCGTCTGCAATTTAACTTTATCTTTGTCCCAATATTGATCATTCTTTTCTAACTTCCAGTTAAGACTTGAACCAGTCCAGCCTTTTTGAACAAACGGACCATTGTAAACCATATACTTAGATGCAGTCCCATATTTTTTGCCAAACTTTTCGACTACGTGTTTATTTTGCGGATTCCAACCAACTGACAAGGCTTTAAAATACGGTACGGGATGTTTCAAGTGAACTACCAATTCATATTTACCCTTAGCTTCAACACCTAAAGTCGACGGAGCTTTTTTCCCAGCTAAAACATCATCTGCATTAACTACATTTGACCACTCATTTTGCTGTTGTGATTGTGTCTTAGGATCAAGTGTCCGTCTTAAAGAATAAACAAAATCTTCAGCGGTCACTGGATCACCATTAGACCACTTAGCATTCTTTCTTAAAGTAAAAGTCCAGGTCAAACCATCTTTACTCTGATTAGTTTTAGTAGCCACACCAGATACAACTTTACCCGCTTTATTCAGTCTATTGAGCCCTTCAAAAACATTAGATGCCTGTTCACTACCAGTTGTATCTACCATCTTTGAAGGATCCATAGTTTGGATTTCTGAGGTAGTCATCCAGTTCAATTCTTGCTTAAGTGCTTTAGCACCTGACTTGTTTGATGAACATGCAGATAAAGTACTTACTCCTAAAAGTGCTACTACAGTCGTGCCAAATAATTGCTTCAATGTTTTTCTCATTTTTATCTCTCCCATAAGTCAAAAAATTGACAACAAGCTTATGATAATAAAAAAACGCCCTACTAGATCAATTGATCTAATAGGGCGTCTTCAACGCGGTACCACCTATTTATTCGTAGAATAATACTCACTAAAATTCTACCTCATGCACGTGCAGCTAATTCAATTAGAATCAGCGATACGTCGCCGCTATAGAGGGCGGACCCTGAAGATGCTAATATCGCACTTTCAGCTCAAAGGTGATTTTCACTTAATTCATCATTATCTTCTTCCACCAACCGAAGACTCTCTGCAAATCATTTCTTAAGTTACTTTCCTTATCAAAGCTCTTTTTTTTATTTGTTGTAAACAATAATATCATGTATTTTTAATCTGTCAATTATTTTTTTATTTTTTTCAATTGTTAAAAATAAAATGATCAATTGCCTCGGCAACTGCACCATGATTATTATCAGCCTGAGTAATGTAATCGCATTGCTCTTTCATAGCAGGATTGACATTAGCCACACCAACACCCACACCAGCAGCCTGAATCATTGACAAGTCATTAAAATTATCACCAATGGCAATTGTTTCTTCAATCGGCACCCTAAGCTGCTCAGCCAGCTTCATCAGTCCCGCGCCTTTATTGACACCTTTACGGTTAAATTCTAAATAACGATTAGATGAATATGAAATATCCAATTCTTGCGTAATTGGTCCTAATTCAGCGGCGATCCGGTGCAAATAATTATTATCAAGACTCTCATAGAGCACCTTGGCAATTTTCTGCCCCTCCAAAAATGACAAGTCTTTATCTTCAATCTCTTTAAACTGGTGTCGTCCCGTCATATAGGCACGTTCATCATCATCGATATGATACGTATATACCATATCTTGAGTGTAAACATGCATGGCAATATCTAGTTCAACCCCATGCCGATATAACCGATCCGCAATTTCATTAGGCAAGCCGTCAAAATACAGCACGCGATTATTCTTATTTTCTGTAATGCTGGCACCATTGAATGAAATCACATATTCATTAGCTGCCTGCTCTAATCCTATTTCCTTTAAAGTATTTTGGACAGAAACGTAGCCTCGTCCAGTTGCAGGAACAAATTTTACACCGTGAGCAACTGCTTTTTGAATCGCTTCTCTATTTTCTACTGAGACATGCGTATCTGCGCTCAACAACGTTTCATCTAAGTCACACGCAATAATTTTATACATCTAGTCACCTCTTCATGCTTAGTTTACCGGAGACACGCAAGCCTAGCAAGGCAACAAATCTTGTAAAATAACATAATTCGTCTAAGTGTAAGCGATTACAAAATAGTAAAAATATTTTTCATTACATAGTTATAATAGACATGCAAGCCTTTAAATAACAGCGTTCTTGCGCCTTGAAGACGGTAAAAAATCATGCTAAGTTAGTGTCAAAAGCTAAGTGTATAATTTTTTGC
>NZ_PCYU01000057.1:0-9556 GCF_002553775.1 Lactobacillus sp. UMNPBX16 | reverse complement strand
GTTAATTATTTCTTACTATATCAATTGGCGCTGCGCCAATTATCTTCTCAATCATTCCGCAGAACTTAATCAGAACAGAAGGTTTAGCTACCCAAGCAATGGTTGCTACAATGACGGGAACCATTTTAGCTATCATCCTTGATCCTATTTTCTTGTTTGTTTTCAAAATGGGTGCAATCGGTGTTGGGATTGCCAACGTTACAGGTTATCTAGTCACTGATGCTATTCTCATTTACTACGTTTTATACAAAACTGACTACATCAAATTAAAGCTAAAATATAGCAAAATTAGCGGCAAAACAATCAAAGATATCGTAGCAATCGGCATCCCCGGTTCAATCACCAACTTCGCTCAAAGCTTTGGCATGGCACTTCTTAACTCATCTTTAGCTCTATACGGTGCAAACAAAGTTGCCGCAATGGGAATCACCCAAAAGATTTACAGTATCGTTATCTTGGTAATCGTTGGTTTTGCCTTTGGTTCACAACCTTTAATTGGTTACAACTATGGTGCTAAAAACTGGAAACGATTAAAGAAAATTCTAAACTTCGATATTCTTGTGCAAGTTGTTTATGCTGTAATTTCAGGCGGATTATTAATTTTATTTGCTCGTCCAGTCACCGCTCTATTTATGAATCAACCAGATATCGTCAACGCTGGCAGTTACATGTTAATTGCGACCATCATTACTACACCAATCGTTGGTATCATTTTAGTTTACACTACCGTCTTCCAATCAGTTGGTAATGCTTGGGCTGCCTTCATCATGGCAATTACTCGTCAAGGCGTTGTCTACTTTATCGCATTAGAAATTCTAAAAGTCACATTTGGCTACCACGGTATCGTTTGGGCTCAAGCAGCCAGTGATATCATCACCTGCATCATCGGTTACTTTATTTATGAAAAGAGCCTGGATCTCAAGGATAAAATCAAAGATTAGCCAAAATAAAAACTGCTCTCTTATTGAGAACAGTTTTTTCATGCTTATCTTTCAATTAAAGCAACTTTTCAAAAGCATCTTCATACTTAGGAATATCGCCGGCACCCATAAAGACAATGACTGAATTCTTATTCTTAGTCAAGTCAGCAATATTGTCTAAGTCAATTACTTCTGAGCCAGGAATATTCTTAACTAAGTCTTCGCTTGAAATATCACCGTTAGCTTCACGAGCTGAAGCATAAATTGGAGTAACGTATGCTTTATCTACATCGCGCAAAATTTCTTCGAAGTCTTTTTGATACTTCTTGGTTCTTGAGAAAGTATGTGGTTGGAAGACTACGACTAACTTTTTATCTGGGAACTTTTGACGAGCAGCTTGAATAGTTGCTCGCATTTCGGTTGGGTGGTGAGCATAATCATCGATAACAGCAATATCGCCAAAGTCCTTTTCACTAAATCTCCGCTTAGCACCCTTAAAGGTCAACATCCCTTCACGAATGTCATCCATCGGCACTTTTTCAGTGTAAGCAACCGCAATAACAGCAGTTGAGTTCAAGATGCTGTGATCACCAAATAAGTGAATTTCAAATTCACCTAAATCTTTACCATGTGCTAAAACATGGAACTTAGAACCAGTAGTGGACTTCTTAATGTCAACTGCTTGGAAGTCATCGGTATCCTTGAAGCCATAAGTGTACTTAGGAATATCAGTCTTCAAACTTTGCAAACGTTTGTCATCGCCCCATACAAACAATGCCTTCTTAGTTTGATCAGCTGCTGATTGGAATGCGCTGGTGTAATCGTCTTGATCCTTGAAGTAGTCTGGGTGGTCAAAGTCGATGTTAGTCATAATTTGGTAATCTGGGTGATATGCCAAGAAGTGACGACGATATTCATCAGCTTCGTAAACGAAGAAGCGTGAGTCTGGAACACCCTTACCACGACCGTCACCAATTAAGTAAGTAGTTGGTGCAACTTCACCTAAAACGTGTGACAAAAGACTAGTGGTTGAAGTCTTGCCGTGAGTACCTGAAATACCGATTGAAGTGTGCATTTGCACGATTTCTTCAACAGTATCTGGGTAGCTTTGCCACTTAACACCCTTTTTAAGGCAAGCTTTAACTTCTGGATTGTCTTCTTTAAAAGCATTCCCTTTAACAATTACTTGTTCATCATTGCTCTTGATGTTATCCGGGTTAAAGTTTTTAACATCAATGCCCACATTTTCAAGTGGCACTTGCGTAAAGGTATATTTTTCAATGTCACTACCTGCTACATCATAGCCTAAGTCATGTAAAAGCAAGGCAAGGGATGCCATACCTGTACCCTTAATACCAATGAACCAAATTTGCTTATTCTTGTCTAACATTTATTTACCCTCGAATTTTTAACGTTTTTATTCGTTAACTATTTTACCATTTTTCTTATGCTAAAATTTTTAAAATCAAAAGAAATCTATGATGAAAACGACAATTATGTTAATACTGTCGATCATTTGATCATTAAAGATCTTACGGGTAAAACTATTTCCCACAAAATCGGTTCACTAGCTCCTTAAAAGGTGAAACTGGTGGCTTTTCTTAGACAAAATAAAAAAGTTGATCAATTAGCTTTTTTGCACCAACTGGTCAACTTTTTATTTTTGCTTTATTCAAATTATAAAGTAATTTCACCACTAGCGATCAGTTCATCACACTTAGTTGGTTCAAATTCTGCACCAACTTCGAAGCTATCAGGAACAACCATGATCCCGCGCTTTTGTGGTGCGTGTGGCAAACCTAATTCACGAGCTGAACAAATCATGCCGTATGAATCAACACCGCGCAATTCACCTGGCCAAATTTGTGCACCATTTGGCATTAAAGTACCTGGAAGTGCAACAACTACTTTTTGACCTTGAGCGATATTTGGTGCACCACAAACGATTTGGTGTTCTTCACCATCAGCAACCTCAACAGTAGTTACGTGCAAGTGATCTGAATCAGGGTGTGGTTCACAAGTCTTAACGTAGCCATAAACTAAAGTTGGCTTGCCATATGCTAACTTGTCAGTAAAACCAACTTCATCAAGCTTCTTGTTCAGTGCAACAAGCTCATCGTCTGACAACTTAACTGGACCATTTGGTAACTTATCAAAGTCAACTAACTTATCAACGTTGAAGAAGTTGTAACCAATGGTCTTGCCTTCATCGTTAGTTACGCGAGTAACGTCTTCTTTTTCCTCAAATGAGCTACGGCCTTCATCGTGACCTAAGATAACGATCAAAGTGTTAGGATAAGCTTCTTTATTAGTACTAGTAATCATGCTTTTTTATTCTCCTCTATTAGTCAAGTGATCGTAAAAAGTTTTCCACTTCATCTTTAGTTTTACGGTCCTTATTTACTAGTCTACCAATTTCTTTGCCATCTTGGTAGACAACAAATGAAGGAATTCCCATAATCATTAATTTTTTTGCTATGTCAATTGAACCGTCGCGGTCAATTTCGTAGAATTTTGCATCAGAAAAATCTTTTTCAATTTCAGGCATAAATGGAGCAAGAAACTTGCAGTCTTGGCACCAATCAGCTGAGAATTCAAGCACAGTACGTCCTTCTTTAGTAATTTCCTTTAATTGATCTTCAGTTAATTCTTTAATCTTTTCCATTTTTCATACCTCATGTATTTCTTACTTTTTATAAGTCGATATTATTATAACCATTCTTTAACTAAAAAGCTAGAAATTGAATCTTACAATTATTTCTTTTCTTTAAATAGATAACTGCCCCAACGAACTGGTTTTTCAACAGTTGGCAAAACCATGAAGTAAAGTAAAAACAAATACCCAAATGGAATAACCGAGATCCAGTACCACCAACCGGTGTGGTCAGTATCATGCAATCTTCTTATGGTAAAGCCAAGTAAGCCTAATAAGATCCAAATAATCAGTAGATAGATAATTATTTGAATAATAAGTGTACCAGTTGAAACGTGCGTTAATAAGAAGAATTCATTACTTTAATAAGCAATGCCATCAATTGAATATGCCGTAGCTGAACATGCTGCTAAAATGACTCGCAAAATAATTGCCCAAACATAGGCATACCAAAATCCACGACGAGTACTACGTGCATTCCACTTAAATGGTGCAGTAAACAAAAGTTTGAATGCTTGTCCAAAAGTTGGTCTAGGAATATCAGTTTTAGGTTCGTGATATTCTTGTTCATAATAAGGTTTATCTTCCATAATTTTCCCTCCAATAATCTGAAATCTTACAGTTCTATTCTAAAACAAAATAACTAAAGCGATGAGCTAGTAGCAAGATTCTATCCAATAAAGCATTAAAAAACGCCTAGAGTTTATCTGCTGTAACTCTAGACGCTTCAAACTATTCATCCTCAAAATGAGCGTGCAAAGCATAAATTGGATTACCCTTAGCTGCAAATTTATGCTCGTATTCTGTTTCAATATTCTTTTCCACAATCTCTGGCTTTTCATGATGAAGATCAACTGAAACAAAATCAAACTTCATTCCATAATTATTCAAGCTCTGAACAGAGTAAGCATACAAGCCCGCATTGTCGGTTTTAAATTCAATATGTCCTTCTGGCTTCAGAACTTGTTCATACTTGCTCAAAAAACTCTTGTAAGTCAAACGACGCTTTTCATGACGAGTCTTTGGCCATGGATCGCTAAAATTCAAGTAGATAACATTGGTGCTATTTGCTGGAAAGAAGCAGTTGATGTCAGCCGCATCCCCGCGTAAGATTTGTAAATTATCCAAGCCCTTTTCCAACTTTGTTCGCAAGATGATCCCCGCAGCCGTAGTTTGCAATTCTAATGCGACATAATTTTTATCAGGATTTTGTTCAGCTAACGTAGTAATGAAATGCCCCTTACCAGAACCTACTTCAATTTCGATGGGATGATCATTACCAAATCGTTCAGTCCAGTCGATCTTTTTTTCAGGATCAGGATTTTGCAAAACACTTTCTGGATGGTCGTTTACAAGCTTAACAGCCCAAGGTTTATTTCTTAATCTCATTCTCTATTCCTATCTAATTCCAAAATTTTTTTGATTCATTTTTTTAACTCTGCCTGGCAAGTAAGTGGCAGTTACAATCATAGTGAAACCAAGTAAAATTGCCATCGCTTCAAACAAGTTAACATTAATTGGTAGCACAATTAACCAGCAGACACTAATCAAGAGCCATTGAATAAACAAGCCCATTGTCAACACCTTTACCAAGTCCCTGCCACGATTTTGCCGTTCAATTGGGTAAACGCGGTACATGAAGTTGCGGTCAAACTCTGTTGCCATTGGCAATAATTGATAGACCGTTAAAAAGATTACCAAGCATGAAAGGCCTAGTGCCCAACGCCAATCTTGCACTAACCACGATACCAAGATTGCAAAGACAGTCATTCTGACTAATAAATTCAAGTATTCTGGATTACGCAAAAGTGATCTCCGATACAAGAACAAATTAGGATTTTCCTTAGCCAATGATTTTGGTAAAAGAAAGTCGAGGTATCTTCTGCGTTTGATTGTAACTTGCTTTTCTGCCACATCGGTAAACATACTGAAGATTGAATAAACGCGATCTTTTCTAGCTTGTTCAGTTTTAATCGCATAGCGCCAGTTAAAGACGCCCTTTTCTTTTTTAGTACCAAAATGTGTAATTACCATTAATACTACAACTTCAATTGGATAAATAAATGATCCTAGTGAGCCAATCAACAAAGCTGCCAGAGTTACCACTAATAATATCCATTGCGGATAATTGTAGTAGAAGTACAAACTCTCTTTTTCAATCAGCAACATACACAATTTTAATAAAACAGTGCTGATAATCAGGATTACATATGACCAAACTGGGATTCCAGCTTTTACCGTCGCAAACGGAAACAGAATTCCGCCAAGCAAAACAATCAGAATTGTTGGCAGCACCATACTGTAACGAATCATCGGCTTCAGATATTCACCCATTTGTTCATCTTGCGTAAACAGAAATTGCATGTCGGCCTCTTTTAATAAGGTAACTAATCGACCAGCTAATAATGGCAACCACATGATAAAGCCGACAAGTGGCTTATAGAACCACAGATTATTGGGAATTACGCGCATAGCTTGGGCATACCAGAACATCAGCGCCCCAAACAAAAAGATCAACGCTAAAATAAAGAAGTCATTAAACACCAGCGTCAAATATTTTACTGATTGTTTAAGATTCTCGCTCAACCTTCTATTCGCTAACTCACGCATTGCCATTATCCTCTCTATTCAAAGCAAGGTATAACTTGTCAAAAGGATCATCTGGCTTAAGGCCATAGTGCTGACGAATTTCTTGCAAACTCCCCACAACTTCGATCGTGCCGCGGTTTAACACAGCATAATTCGAAATCGCTTGCTGTGCATCAGCTAAAACGTGAGTAGTCATTAAGACCATCTTTTTGTCAGCAATTGCTTTTTTTATTAAATCGATTAAGTTAGCAACTGCCAAAGGATCAAGTCCTGTAAATGGCTCATCGATCACGAGCAAACTTGTATCTGCTAAAAAAGCAGAAACGATCATTACCTTTTGGCGCATCCCTTTTGAAAAGTGGATTGGCAACCATTCCAGCTTGTCATCAAGTCTAAACATCTTAAGCAGTTCATGTGCTCTTTCCCAAGCCTTCTTTTCATCCAATTTGTAGCTAAGCATGGTCAATTCCAAATGCTCTTTTAATGTCAATTCTGGATACAAAATTGGTGTTTCAGGAATATAAGCCACTTCACGCTTAAACTTCGTTGGTTGTTGCGTCAAAACTACGTCGTTTAAAGTGATCTTACCTTTTTGCGGTCTAAGCAAACCTAAAATATGCTTAATTGTGGTTGATTTACCGGCCCCATTTAAACCAATTAAGCCCAGCGCCTCACCCGGCTTAATTTCCAAATTAATATCTTTAATAACCGGGACACCCGTGTAGCCTCCCGTTAAATGTTCAATTTTTAATGTCATTTTTCCTATCTTTCTTTACTGAATTTATACCTTTATTATGATAGCATGGATTTAATAGTAAACTAAAGTACAAGGATATGAGGTTTTATTATGGAAAATTTAGACAAAGATTGTTTATTCTGCAAAATTATCCGCGGTGAAATTCCTAGCTATACCGTTTTTGAAAATGACGATGTTAAGGCCTTCTTAGATATTTCTCAAGTTAACCCAGGCCACACCTTAATGGTGCCAAAAAAGCACATCGTTAACTTGTTTGACTACACCAAGGAAGACGCACAACGCTATTTACAATATATTCCTGAAATTGCTAATGCAATTAAGGCAGCCTTCCCTAATGTTACTGCAATGAACATTACTACTAATAATGGTAAGGCCGCAAATCAAGTAGTTATGCACTCACACATTCACTTCATTCCTCGTTTTGAAGGCGACGGCTTGAAGCTGATGACCCGCAACAACGCTGACAAATACAACGAAGCTAAATACAACGAAGTTGCTAACAAAATTAAGGCACAATTTTAGAGGTTAAAAATGAAACATTTCTTATTAGGCACAGTTTTTGGTGCAACAGCTGGGCTAGTTTTTTCCTGTATGAAAGATAGCAATGGTAATCGCCCAGGCAAGCCATTAAAAGATGAGTTCGAAGCAATTAAACATGAAAGCCAACGCTTTAATTCTGCCTTGCAAAAAGCTAAAAAGGCTAGTCAAGAATTAAATGAACAAATGCCAACAGCTGAACGTACAATTAGTGATATTAATGATAGTGTTGAACATTATTCCGACCATATTCAACCTATCGTTAACCGCATAGAAAAAAGAGCGATAAATTGAACCAAGATTTGGAAAACATCGTGCCAGATACTAACTCACAAGACACAAAGAACTAAGAAAAAATAAAGAAAATTTGATTTTTCTGTGAAAATTCGTAATTTAAAAACGAAACGCCCTTTTTTATGGTATATTAATGAACAGTTACTTATTTAAGGATGTGGAGATATTATTTTTATGAAGAGTTATATAAAAAAAATTGCTGCAGTCGTAGCTGTAGCTGGCGTTGCATTATCAACTGCTGCTTGTTCTAATAGCGGCACTAAAGCTACTGTTGCTTCATACAAGGGTGGCAAGATTACTCAAGAACAATACTATGATGAAATGAAGAAGTCACAAGCTGGTAAGTCAACTTTGGCTAACATGATCATCAACCGCGCTTTGGAACAACAATACGGCAAGTACGTATCTCAAAAGAAAGTCGACAAGCAATACAACAACTACAAGAAGCAATACGGCTCACAATTTAGTGCTGTTTTACAACAAAACGGTATGACTGCTTCAAGCTTCAAGCAAAACATTAAGACTAACCTTCTTTCTGAACAAGCATTGAAGCACATTAAGAAAGTTACTAAGAAGCAAGAACAACAAGCTTGGAAGAGCTACCAACCTAAGGTAACTGTTCAACACATCTTGGTTGCTAAGAAGTCAACTGCTCAAAGCATCATCAAGCAATTGAAAGATGGCAAGAGCTTCAAGGTTTTAGCTAAGAAGTACTCACTTGATACTGCTACTAAGAACAAGGCTGGTAAATTGCCATCATTTGACTCAACCGACACCACTTTAGACAGCTCATTCAAGACCGCTGCCTTCAAGCTTAAGACTGGTGAAGTTACTTCAACTCCAGTTAAGTCACAATCTGGTTACCACGTAATCAAGATGATCAGCCACCCAGCTAAGGGTAAGTTTGCTGACCACAAGAAGGCTATTGATGATCAAATTTACGCATCAATGGCTCAAGACCAAGCTACTATGAAAGACGTTATTGCTACTGTTTTGAAGAAGGCTGACGTTTCAATCAAGGATAGCGACTTGAAGGATGTATTATCATCATACGTTTCAACTACTAAGTAACAAATATATTTAGTTAATCAAAAACGCCGAATCTGAATGGATTCGACGTTTTTTTATTTCATTAATTTATTTTTTAAATAGGGGTGTCATATTCCCCCCCAAAAAAACTATGCCTTCACTGGCACCTTCCTAGTAACAGCTGAGTTGGCACAAATAATACTTTGAAATTCATTATGAAAAGCTTGAGCATTATGCAATACAGCTTTATAATCATCATTTTTAGCAGGTCCAACTAATCCGCCACCTACACCAACAACATGGGCACCACTAGCAAACCATTCATGCATATTTCCTAATGATACACCACCACTTGGCATTACATTAACATATGGGAAAGGTCCATGAATTTCAGAAATAATGCCTTTACCAGCAATTGAACCTGGGAAGATTTTGACTACGTCAGCACCATAAGTTAAAGCAGATTGAATTTCCGTTGGACTAAAGCAACCGGGCATGTAAGGAACCGCATACAGATTGCATTCCTTAGCAGTATTTTCGTTAAAAGATGGGCTAACAACGAATCTAGCTCCTGAAATTCTAGCAGTTGCCTCATCAAGCACAGTTCCAGCTCCAATGAGTATCCAAGATTTCGGTCTTGGATATTTTTTTACTAAAAATCAAAAGGCTCAAGATGCTTCATCATTAAAGCATTCTTGAGCTCTTTAATTTTATTTATCAGTAGCATAATCAGACAACTTCAGGTAGCGTACAAGTTCACTGCTATGAAAAATGTAA
>NZ_PCYU01000056.1:0-3796 GCF_002553775.1 Lactobacillus sp. UMNPBX16 | reverse complement strand
TGATATGCGCCCCGAAATTCGGACAATGAATTTCGGGGTTTTATTATGTCTAAATTATCTAAACAAGACAAAATTGATATTTACAATTCTTGGAAGTATTGCTTCAATACTCCGGGAAAGCTGGCAAAAAAGTATGGCGTTAGAGCATCTAATCTTGACTATATGTGTAAATTAATCGATAAGCATGGACTAGAAATATTGGATAAACCATATATTGCTTATTCGGTTGAATTCAAAACTAAAGCTATTAACAGAGTTTTGGCAGACAAAGAAACTATAAATCAAATATCATTAGATCTTGGATTACGCAGCTGTGGGCAGCTTTATAATTGGCTTCGCAAATACATCGAAGATGGGTATAATGTCATTAATCATAAGAAAGGCAGACCTACCCGTGAAAAGCAAAGATCAAGAAATCAAGCAGCTTCGCAAGCAGATCAAGGTCCTAAAACAGAAGAATCTCGAGCTTACTGTCGAAAACGAATTTATAAAAAAATTGGACGCCTTAGTTTCAGAAAGGATCAAAAACCAGAAGCCAAAGAAATAGCTTCTGCGGTTACTCAGCTAAGGCAGGAACTCCATGTAACCGTGAGCTTTGTCCTCAAGATCATAAATTCTAATCCTAGTCTTCCTCATCTCTCTCGAAGCAATTACTATTACACTTTGAGCAAGACTGACAAAGATGATAAGAATAAAGATGTTATAACCAGAATCAAAGAAATCTTTGAAGAGCACAAGCATCGCTACGGCTACAGAAGAATCACTGCACAGCTCTGTCGTGAAGGCTTTAAAATCAATACTAAGAAAGTCAGACGCCTGATGAACAAAATGCATTTGTTTGGCATTGCAATAAGAAAGAAATTCAAATACTCAAGCTACAAGGGCACCGTTGGCAAGATCAAGGACGATCTGATTAGACGTCAATTTAGCTCGATTCTTCCTGATAGAAAATGGTATTCTGACGTTACTGAGTTTCACCTAAACGGTCAAAAGCTTTATCTTTCACCAATCATCGATGGCTGCACGCAAGAAATCATCTCTTACACAATCAATCGTCATCCTGTCTTAAATCAAGTGATGACTATGCTTGATAAAGCATGGGAAAAGCATCCAGCTTTAAATGGCTTAGTATTTCATACAGATCAAGGCTGGCAGTATCAGCACAAGGCTTTTCAGGCTTGGCTTAAGAATCATGGCATTGATCAAAGCATGTCACGCAAAGGAAATTCATTGGATGATGGCTTGATGGAAGGTTTTTTTGGCATTCTTAAAAGAGAAATGTTCTATGGCTTTGAGAAGAATTATAAGAATCTTGATGAGCTTAAAGCTGCTATCGAAGATTACATTCACTACTACAATCACCATAGAATCAAGAGCACGCTAAAAGGCCACACTCCGATAGAATATCGAAGCATGGCCTTAAAGCAAGCGATCTAATAATTAATATGTCTTAATTTTTGGGCGCATATCACTATTATTCGTGCTATAATTACCTTAATTTTTACAGAAAGCGAGGACTAAAATGCGCGACATTTTAGGTTTAAGTTTGAGAATGAATTATTTCCTTTCATTCGTCAAACGCTACTTAAGGCTTAACCCAGATTTTTAGCTGAAAGTCTGGGATTTTAAACTACAACTGAATAGTAATTTTCCCTGGCTTTCAGCGACATTAGCAGTGTTGTGAAAAGGAATGGGAAAATGTTTAACTTAATCGAAAAAGAAAATGTCAATGTCAGACGATTATTAGCTGGACGAGTGTTAACTAACATCGCAGATTCACTATTTTACATGGCAATTTTGTGGTTCTTTAAGGTGCGCTTTAATTCACCAGTGATTTTGTCCCTGATTTTCATTGCGGACTCATCAATTGATATGCTGTCGTTTACTTTGGGTCCACTAATTGATCGCATCTATATCAAAAAGATGCTTAAAATTGTAACGGTAGTGCAGATCGTTACTAGCGTTATAGCGACGTTGTTGTTTCAAGCTAAGCTGTGGCAAAATCTAACAATTTGGTTTTTGTTAGCAATATACGTTATTTCAACGATCGGCTCGACTTTGATTTACCCTGCAGAAGAAAAAATTTTGCCAGTCATCGTTTCGAAAACGAAACTAGCTAAAGTAAACGGCGTTTTTCAAATGACTTATAAGACGCTGGATTTGTTCTTGAATGCAGCGGCAACATTATTGATTACTTGGGTGTCACTTGATTTCACAGTGATCATTTCTGCAGTATTTTTTGCAGGTGCTCTAGCCTTTTATACCAAGTTGATTCTGCCCAGGAAATTATTGTTGCCTGAATCTACGAGCGAGTATTTTACGGAAAACTATTGGCAAGATCTGCTTAAGGGCTGGCAGACTTTGAAACAAGAAGACAAGATAGCACGCTTGATCATGCCTTTTGCAGTGACTAACTTGTTCTATGGGATTTCGTCTGTTGGTCTGCCTTATTTTGCAACGGAGCATTTGACTAAATCAGCGATTGGCTATGGTAGTTTAGAACTAGCTTCATCAATAGGTGGGCTAGTTGGCAGCATGTTAATTCAACGGCTAACTTTTGATAAAAATAAAATTGAAAGATTGGTCGTTGTATGTCTGGCATTGTCTGGCTTGGCGATTGTGCTTGAGCCAGCTGTACCCAAAGGGATGCCAATTTTGCTGTTAATTCTGTTTTTCACGTCCGAATTATGGATTGTGATGATGAATATTAACTTCAAAGTGTTGGTGCAAGAGAGCTTTAGTCCGCATGTTTTAGGTCGAGTAGAGACGATCAATGACTCGATTCTATCATCGATGATTCCGATTGGCTCATTTTTAGGCGGGCTGATTGTAGCGCGTTTTGGTGCAGATTGGGCGATTGCACTTGAGGGAGTTGCTCAAATTTTGACAGCAGGATATTATTTTGTGATTGAGAAAAAGAAGTAAATAAATAGCAGTGGTCGACTGGATCATTGCTTTTTTTGTAAAGAAGAGCGGTCAAATGATCACCACAATGTGTCTCTAATTGAACTGTCCCATGGTTAATCATTTTTTCAACCATTTACGATTATTGCTTTTGGTAGTAATATAAGTAAAAATATAGTACAATAAGTTGTACAATATAAGGAGGGATTAGTCTATGGATGCGGTTAATTACAGTAATTTTCGTAAAAATTTAAAGCATTATTTTAAGCAAGTCAATGATGATAGTGAACCTTTGATCGTAACTAATAAAGAACCAGAGGATAATGTGGTTGTATTAGGTAAAGAAGATTATGATGCCTTGGTTGAAACATTAGAAATTCAATCTAATCAATACCTAATGGACAAGATTGAAAGAGGGCGTAAACAAGTTAGTGAAGGCACGATAAAGCAACATGAACTAATTGATCCTGAGCAGGTAACAAAATCATGATCGTAGCATGGACGGATGATGGTTGGAACGACTATGTGTATTGGTATGACGATGGTGATTATAAAAAGGTATCAAGAATAAACGATCTTGTGAAAGATATGAAAAGACATCCATTTACAGGTATTGGTAAGCCTGAGCCCTTAAAGAGAAATCTATCAGGGTTATGGTCAAGACGAATCGATTCGAAAAATCGGATCGTCTATGATTGTCATAAATCAATGATAACTATATATTCATGTAAGGATCACTATTGATAATTGGAGTTTTGCAGCAATGATTAATTTCATTGCTGCTTTTTTCATTGACTAAAAAATATAAAGTGCTATTTTTATTAAAATTGGACAGGGGGATTGCTATGAAAATTGGAGTTTCAACAAGTTTAAAAAATATATGTGTAATTGT
>NZ_PCYU01000055.1:0-333 GCF_002553775.1 Lactobacillus sp. UMNPBX16 | reverse complement strand
TTGACTCTTGTTGATCTTGACGATCTTCTTGCCAGCAGCTTTCTTAACATCCTTAACGGTGTAAGTTGAACCCATTGAAACCTTTTGGCTAGTCTTGTGACCTTGTGCGTCCAAAACATTAACTTTTTGGTTCTTAGTGTCCTTTACAGTAACAAAGATCTTGTCACCCTTTTTAATTGCAGGATAAGTTGGCATAGTTTCGGCAACACCTAACTTTGGAGCAGGAAAACTAGCTGCTTGACTAACTGAAGCACCAACACCCATTAAACTCATTGAAGCAACTGCGATTGAAACAACTTTAACTAAATTCTTTGAAACTAACATAATGAATAC
>NZ_PCYU01000054.1:0-14934 GCF_002553775.1 Lactobacillus sp. UMNPBX16 | reverse complement strand
ACAATTACACATATATTTTTAAACTTGTTGAAACTCTTCTATGCCTTTCGGCGCACAACATTGTTTCTATTTAAAGGCGGCGAAAATGAAGATAATGTTATTGGCTGGTTCGGTTTATTGGCAGCTTTATTAGGCTATTTCTTAGGGATTTTCGGCATCTTTTTACCAGTCCTTTACTGCATTAGTGCATCCCTTGCCGGAATAGGCGCCGCATGTTTCCCTAGCGTTCAAAAACAAATCGCCATTGAAAGCGACTATCATCCAAGCAAGAATGATCTTTTTGCTTATTTTGGCGCAATTTTAATTTTACTAGCAATAATTGTCTTTGTTGAACCACATCTGCCAACAATTTCATTTATCGCAATGCTCATTTATACGCTAATTGCTATACTCGGCTTTAAATATTCTCCATTTAGAGCACATTCACGGAAAATTGTATTGCAGTGGCAAAATGTCTGGTTAACTCTTGGTTTGCTACTGGCTATTCTCTTAATTCGAGAAGGTTGGAACTCGGGAAAAGACATCTTCTCTATTTTTGGCATTATCGTTTCAGCAGTAGTCATTATTAACTATCTGATCAAATTAGCTTTAAGCCAAAAACATGGTAAATTATCTCGCAAAATGCAGTATCGCCTGACAATCGCAGGCCTCTGCCAAGACTTTACCACTATCTTTTCAGCCGTTTATATTTCTGTTTTATTTGGTGCAAAAAATTACTACTGGTTATTTGTCATTATCTTAATCGCCAGCTTTATCAAACGTCCATTATTAAAAACGCTACGTGAATATTTACCATTTGATGACTTCACCATTCAAAGTTGGGGCATTGTTCTCGGTCTAGTTATTACGCTCTTTAGGCCAACATACTTTGCAGGGATTTTTTTGATTCGAATTTTCTACAGTTTACAAAATACTGACACCTTAGATCTTATCCGTGATCATGTCGATACAAATATTTATATGATCAACTATCGTTTTCGCACTGCTGGAGGCTTCTTAACTCAATTAATTCTGTGGGGTGGCTTGCTTTTATTCAATGGACCGCACATCTTTGAGCAAATCTTTAACTACCATATTAATAAAAGCGTTATGAATTCTAGTCAGCCCTTATTTTTAACTCACTTAATCTTGGTGCTATTCATAATCAGCTTTACAATTTATACTTTAAAACTTAACAAAGGGAATAAAAATGAATGAAAAACCTATTTGGAAAAAGAATTTACTTGTCTTATCTATTGCGGTCTTTATCGCTGGTATCGCCTTCTCTGAAGTAATGCCGTTTCTGCCATTATATATTGATACACTAGGCAATTTTACCCATAAGCAGTTAAACTTTTGGTCTGGCTTTATCTACTCCGGTACTTATTTTGTATCGGCGATAATTTCTCCCTGGTGGGGAAAACTAGCAGACAAAAAAGGCAGAAAGCCGATGACATTACGAGCTTCATTGGGAATGGCTATCGTCCTTGGCTGTATGGGGCTAGTTACCAACGTTTATCAATTATTTATTTTAAGAATGTTACAAGGTATTTTTGCAGGCTTTGTTTCTAATTCCAATGCTCTAGTTGCGACTGAAACTCCGAAGGAAAAATCTGGACAAGCACTTGGCACTATGGCGTCTAGCTTTACTGCTGGCAACTTACTCGGGCCATTTATTGGTGGAGCCTTAGCGTCTATTTTCTCCTATCGCGTTACCTTCTTTATTACAGGTGGTCTATTATTAATTGCATTTCTTTTGTCATTGTTCTTTGTCCATGAAACAGACTTCAAGCCAGTAACTGAAAAGAAACTTGATAAAGCAAGCGGAGTAATTAAAGAATTACGCTCACCGCAATTAATCTTTGGCTTGCTTTTAACTACTCTAATTATTCAAGCTGCAAATAATTCGATTAACCCGATCGTTTCACTCTATGTTAAACAATTGATGGCTAACCACGGTAATGTCGTCTTTATTTCCGGGGTAATAGCTGCTTTGCCAGGAATTGCTACATTCCTTGCGGCATCGCGCTTCGGTGCACTCGGTGACCGAATTGGAACTCATAAAATTATTATTGCTGGCTTTATTGGAGCCACAATCCTCTTCTTTTTGACTGCTTTTGTACAAAATACTGTTGAACTTGGTATTTTACGCTTTTTAGTCGGCTTTACTGATGCTTGTTTATTCCCACAAGTGCAAACCTTGCTTACCAAAAATACGCCAGCAAAAATTACAGGTCGAATCTTTTCTTGGAATCAGTCAGCCATGTATGTCGGTAATATCTTTGGGCCGCTACTAGGTTCAACTATCTCTGGATTAACTAATTACAGTACTGTTTTCATCTTCACAGCAGGTATCGTAATCTTCAATCTAATTTTGTTTAGAATAAATGTAATTCGTAATTTGAAATAAAATAAGCGTTTGAGACTTTTCCTCAAACGCTATTTTTATTCCGCTGCTTTTTTAGCTTCATGATGGTTATAAACAAAGTTTACGATATATCCACAAATTATTAACAATAGAGAAACTATCATAATTTCTCTGATTCCAGTATGAAAAATAGTTCGCATTGTTGGCATTAACGCCCTAGGCAAACTTTTTGCGGATTCCACGTCACTTAATTTATTCATCATGGTCATTGTAATATTATGGTGACCAGCAATTCCACGTGCCAAAGCTAGATTCATGATCACACCATAGACTGCAGCCATCACAGTCTGAGCCAGGATTCTAATCAAAAAGCTAAGTGACGTAGCCGGCGCCATATCCTTTTCGCCAGCATCAATCTGCACTTTTATCTGAAGAATAACAAAGATTGATCCTACGCCTAAACCAGATAAAGCCGCAATTGACATTAAAACCTGATATGGCGTGCTAATCGGTACAACGATCAATCCGATTACCGTTATCGCAATCAATGAAAGATCAAAAATTAATAGATGATAGTTATTAAAACGTCTGAGTAAATGTGGTGTACTCTGCGAACCAGCTATATCAAAAATTGAATTAGGAATTAAAGTCATCCCACCGATTAAAGCAGATGTTCCTAAAATTGCCTGTGACCACATTGGCAAATAAGTGTTTACCGCAATGTAGGCGCCCCATGCAAAGGCAAAAAGAATAAAATCGCCTACTAATGCTTTATTAGTAAAAACAGAAAGTGGCACGATCGGACTCTCTGCCTTCTTTTCAACCAAAATAAACCAGACTAGCATAGTAATTCCAATAATTATAAAAAGCGCTACTAAAAGATTGCTTGCTAAACCCAACATCTGAATTCCGATTAAAAAGCAAGTTAAACCGCCAATTAAAGTAAATGCACCTAATCGATCAAAAACTGTATTAACATTCGGCTTACGAATGCCACGATAAAAAATAAAACTTAGAATAATCGAAACTAATCCAAGTGGCACATTAATATAAAAGACCCAGTGCCAAGATAAGGCATCAACAATCCAGCCACCAACTAATGGTCCAGCAATACATGCAGCAGAAAAACTAGCAGCAATATAGCTCAAAATTACAGTTCTTCTTTTAATATTAGGATAAATATAACCTACAATTACATAAGGAAGAGAACCCATGCCACCAGCTCCTACTCCCATGAGGACTCGCGAGACGAGGAAAAAGTAAATATCTGGTGCAACACCTTCCAAAACTGAGCCTAAAATAAAAAGAGCTAATGATAATTCAAAGGCAAATTTGTTGCTCATTCTTTCGCCAATCTTACTCCAAATTGGCACTGAAACTGATATTCCAAGTAAAAAGCAAGCAACGATCCACCCCATATATTGAATCCCGTGAAGATCAGATACAATAGCAGGAATTGCTGTGTTAATGATGGTTGCATCTAGCCCTGACATAATATTAGCCAGCAACAAAGACAAAGTAACCATTGATATTTGCTTTTTAGTCATTTAATCCCACCTTTTTAACTCTAAAAACTACTATTACTCATAGTATGCAAGATTTAACTAGCAAAATAAAGCACAATATTTTTCCACTAAATCTTGACAATCTGTGTTTTTCCGAGTTAAATATAAAGAAAATAATAGTGATGACCTTTAAAGTTAGTCCCGTGAGGCTAAGAAGGAAATCTGCACAAGCTAATACTTTTTGTCGTTAGCTAATACAGAAGGACCATCTTGAGCCATGCGCTCTTGGTGGTCTTTTTCTTATTGGTCATCCAGAAAGGAAAATATATGGCAAAAGAAATAATCGATGCTTTAGGCATGAAACGTGCCTTGATGCGGATGACCTATGAAATTGTCGAACGCAATAAAGGTACTGAAAACCTTGTATTAGTCGGAATTAAAACTCGCGGCTGGTACTTGGCTGAGCGAATCGCCAAAAATTTGAAAAACTTGGAAGATGTTGAAGTCCCTGTAGGGGCAATTGACATTTCTCAATACCGCGATGATTTACCAGAGGCTGAGAAGGAAAAGATGATCCACAGCCAACAACTTGACTTCGATATCACCGATAAAAACGTTATCTTAGTTGACGACGTTCTTTTCACAGGTCGGACAATTAGAGCTGCACTTGATGCATTAATGGATCAAGGCCGTCCAGCTAAGATTAACTTAGCTGTTTTAGTTGACCGCGGTCATCGTGAATTGCCAGTTCGTCCTGACTTTATTGGAAAGAATATCCCAACGGCAATGAACGAGAAGGTCAAAGTTGCAATGACTGAAGTCGATGATAAAGATAGTATCGAAATCGTTAAATAGGAGTTTTTTGAATGAATAAAAAAGAAAAGTACAGAAATCCGGAGGCCGTTTTAGACGTCTATGAAAAGCCGGAATTCGGCCAAGGCGTACTGCTATCCTTACAGCATATGTTTGCTATGTTTGGTTCTACCGTTTTAGTGCCAATTTTAATTGGAATTAACCCAAGCATCGCTCTACTTTCATCAGGAATCGGTACCTTGGTCCACATGCTCTTGACCCACTTCAAAATCCCAGCATACCTCGGATCAAGTTTTGCCTTCGTTGCTACAATGCAAGCCTTAATGAAGGCTGATGGCTATCCGGCAGTTGCCCAGGGTGCGATCGCTTCTGGTTTAGTTTACGTAGTTGTTGCGATCATCATTAGCAAAATTGGTTCAGGCTGGGTTAACAAAGTTTTACCACCAATCGTAGTTGGACCAATCATCATCGTTATTGGTTTGTCACTAGCAACTACTGCCGCTAATGACGCTATGATGAATAATTCTAAGTATGATTTGACTTACTTCGGTGTAGCTATCTTCACTTTGGTCATGACTTTAGTTTTCCAAATGTGCTTCAAAGGCTTCACCAGTTTGGTTTCAATTATGCTAGGAATTATCTGTGGCTATATCTTATCCTGCTGCCTCGGAATTGTTGATTTCTCTGGCGTGGAAAAAGCAGCTTGGTTCACATTGCCAGCACTTGATGTGCCTGGAATCAGTTACCACTTCAAATGGTATCCTGCCGCTATTTTAGCCATGGCACCAATAGCCTTCGTTACAATGACGGAACACATGGGCCATATTATGGTATTGAATTCATTAACTAAGCGTGACTTCTTCAAGAATCCTGGCTTACACAGAACGATGATGGGTGATGGTCTTTCAACGATTATCGCTGGTTTCATTGGTGGTCCTCCTACCACTTCATACGGTGAAAATATCGGTGTGTTAGCTATGACTAAGGTTTACTCAGTTTGGGTATTAGCCGGTGCTGCTGTTTCAGCAATTATCTTCAGCTTTGTCGGTAAACTTGCCGCATTGATCGAATCAATTCCAATGCCAGTTATCGGTGGGATCTCCTTCTTACTCTTTGGTACGATCGCATCTAACGGTTTGAAGATCTTAGTTGATGACCAAATTGACTTTGGTGAAAAGCGCAATATGTTGATTGCTTCAGTCATTTTGGTTATCGGTATCGGTGGTGCTTACTTACAACTGGGCAATTTCCAACTTACCTCAGTTGCCCTTTCCACCATCATCGGAATGCTTTTAAACTGGATTTTGCCTAAGAAAGCAGCTAGTGAAAAAGCTCAAGAAGAAAAGATTAAGCAAGAAAAACAAGAAGGTAAAATTTACCAATAGATAGAATAAGCCATTCAAAAATCCGTTAGTTATCGCAATGATAGCTAGCGGGTTTATTTTTTACTCTCACTTTGCGCACACAATGTTGTAAGTTGCGCGAAAGTTGGCGAAAGTTAGTGTAAGTTACGAGAGCAATAGTATATAATTTATTTACACAAATAAATTTAAGTCATGAGGTGACATTAAATGGACTTTTTAAACTTCAAAGCAATTACACAAACTGGTAATTTTAAAACACCATCTGAAAATGAAAACATCGAATACAAAGAAGCTAGTTGGAAATTACCTAAATCATTTTGGGAAACTGTTAGCTCTTTTGCTAATACTTCAGGTGGAATAATAGTATTAGGCATAGCAGAAGATAAGAGTAAACATGAATTTAGTATAACTGGTGTAGACAATGTTGAAGACATTGAAACACAAATTTTCAATGATAATAACAATATTTCATGCCTTAATCGACCTGTAATCCAAAATAATGATGTTCAGATTTCTTTTTTTCAAAATAAAACTATTATTCAAGTAATAATTCATCCAGAACCCTTTAATACTCGTCCAATAACTGCATTCGGTAAAGCATATATTAGAACTGGTGACGGAGATCAAGTAGCTACTAAAGAGCAACTTAAATATTTTACAGTTGAAAGTCAAAGCGAGATTAATACTCACTTACTCCCTTCGACCTATACAATAGAAGATTTAGACGCAGAAAGTATCAAAGAATATCGCAAAATAATTGAAGAAAAAGGTATTATTAATACTAATTCTCAACTTAGTGATCAAGATTTTTTATATTCAATCGGTGTTTTCAGAAAAGACCGATTAAGTAATTCAAATGAATATCATCTTACAGATGGTGGTCTCCTTTTCTTCGGAAAATATATTTCGATAACAGATCGTTTTCCACGCTTTCAATTAGATTACCAGCAATATAATAGTGATAATTCCACTAACTGGAATGATAGAGTTTCTGCAGGTGATATGAATTACCCTACTTTAAATATCTTTTCTTTTTACAATTTAGTTTTAACTAAAATAGAAGCAAATGTTCCTGATCCTTTTATTCAAGGTAGTGACCTTAGTAGAACGTCCTATCACAACGATTTAATCATTGCAGCTAAAGAAGCTCTAGTTAATTGTTTAATGCACTCATATTATGATGGTATGGTAGGTGTCAAAATTGTGGACAGACCTAGTTACTTTGAATTTACAAATCCTGGTACTATGCGCGTAAGTAAAGAATCATTTTTACGTGGACAATATTCTTCTATTAGAAACACTGAAATCGCTAGTTTATTTAGACGAATTGGTGTCTCTGAAACCGCAGCTAGTGGCGGCCCTAGAATTCTTAATACTGTATTGCAAAATAATTTAAATGATCCTGAAATTAACATTGATTATGAAATCAATACTACTCGCATTCGTATTTTTAAGACTTTTGCAATTGATAATCAAGAAAAACTAACTGACCCAGAAAAATTTATCATGTCGTTTGCTAGAAGAAATCCTAATTTTTCAATAAATGATATTGTTAAAGATCCGCAGAATCATTTTGGTAAACAAACCACGATTAGAAAATATGTAAATTCATTAGTAGAGAAGCATTTACTATCCAATGAGAAAATTGGCAAAAAATATATCTACAATTTACAGAAAAACAATGATTATCTAAATCGCGTTAAGCACCTTAAACATCTTGAAGATAATTTACTCAAATAGATCATTCAAAAAGCTCAACCTACAAAATTATGTAGATTGAGCTTTTTCATCTTATTTATCTTCAAATATTCTAGGCTTATCGTCATCAAGTGAAACATGCGGAATTTCGGTGTTATTTGTCTCAACTTGATCCTTCTCAGACAATTCTGCCTTCATTAACTCACTTTTGGCTTTACTAGAAGTATTGCCTAAAAGTAAAGTTTTCTCCTGCGGCGTATTCACCATTGCCTGTTTTTCTTTGAATTTTTTATAAACAATCGCCGCTACTGCACCAATAGCTCCAGCAACACCGATAATTGTGCCGATTAATCTCATCTTTTTCATAGGGATCACCTCGTATTTTGAAATCACTTTCTTGTTCTTAATTATATCTGATTACGAGGCTGGACACATTTTTAATGCCTACTACCGAAAACTTTCCGCAATTTCCGGATCCATCTCATCTTCTAAAACACTGTAGCCTTGATCCAAAGTCTTGATCAATCCCATATCCTCATCATCTAGTTCAAAGTCAAACACATCAAAGTTTTCCATTAATCTGTTTTTATGAATTGACTTAGGAATCACCACATAATTTCTTTGTAAAAACCATCTCAACATTACCTGAGCAGTAGTCTTATGATGCTTTTCTGCAATCTTTTGCAAGACAGGATTAGTGAAAATGTGGTTGGCTCCTTCCGCAAATGGTGCCCAGGCTTCAGGTTGCACGCCCTCTTTTTCCATATATTGCTGTGATTTCCATTCTTGATTCCAGACATTAGTCTCAATCTGGTTCACAGCCGGCTTTACATCATTAAAAGTAATCAAATCAGCTAAGCGTTCATTCCAAAAACTACTTACACCAATTGCCCGAATGCGTCCCTCTTTATATAAACGTTCTAATGCTCGCCAAGTGCCATAGTAATCGTTATATGGCTTATGAATCAGATACAAATCAATATAATCTAATTTCAGCTTTTTCATTGAATCGTCAAAGGCTTGCAAAGTCTGATCATAGCCATACTTATCGACCCAGATTTTAGAAGTGACGAAAATATCCTCTCGTGGGATGCTGCTATGCACAAGTGCATCTCCAACCGCCTGTTCATTTCCATAAATTTGGGCAGTATCCACAAGTCGATAACCAACTTCTAAGCCATTTTCCACAACTTGCTGCGTTTGAGCCAAGTCATCAATTTGATAAACACCAAAGCCCAAGCGTGGCATTTTGACACCATTATTTAAAATTACATAGTCTTTCATATTTCTTCTCGTTTTCTAGTTAATTATTGCATTTTCATTTTATTTTAACATACATCATACAGTTTAGATTATATCCTATTCAAAAAACTTAGTTAGCAATCTTATGAGAATCACTAACTAAGCTTCTTTCAATTTTTATTATCATGTTTACGAAAATAATCTACTGCCATCTTGCTTACATATAGTCTAGCTTCAATAGGGGCGTGCGTATCAAAAGCAAAAATAGTACACATCTCGGTCTTAGTTTTGAAGTATTCAAAACAAGACAAAAATTCATTCCAGTTTACACACATGCTAAACTTTTTTTCTAATAAATAAATTGCAATAAAATCAGGTAGAAATTCTCTATAAACTTGTTTTAAATTCAAAAATATTTTTTTCTTATCAGTCCTTAGATTTATTTGACTATACTTTTTTCCTAAATAATAAAAGATATCTTGTATCATCTTTATTTTATAGATTTGAGGTGAATTTTGATCTAAAACAGCATGTCCTAATTCGTGAAACAGAAAGAAGTTAAATATCTCATGGTCTAATATGTTATTACTACTTTTTAATAACATAAATTTATACGGTAAAATTATCTTATTCTTGCTTACCACATAAAATGGTGTTACTGCCTCAGTATCAAAATCAATTTCGATTTTAACTTTAAAATTAAAATTAATTTCAAGAAATTCTTTTAGCCATTTTACTGCTTTTTTATTACACAAATTTTCCATTTCTTGAAGTTCACAATACGTATACTTCACATTTAAATTTTCAATTTGATTATGGATTAGTTTTACAAATAATGATATATGGTGTTCTTTGTTGTTTACTAAAACATCATTTGCATAAAAAAGTGCCCAATCATTCATCAACTTAATCCATTCTTAGTTAATTTTCGGATTTCAATACCATACTGCTTAACTAACTCGGCATCGATATTGTGTGCAACCTCTACAGTCATGATTGGTAAAGTGTAAATCAGCTTTCTGATCGCATGCGAATTTTCTTTATCTAAGCTTGAAGTAATCTCATCAAGCAAAAATAATCGTTTATGTCTCAATAATCCTCGAGCGATTGTTAGTCGTTGAGCCTGTCCACCTGACAAATTGCTCCCTTCACTCTCAATTTTAAATTGTAGTGGTTTATCTCCTAATTCATCCCAAAGATGGACCTTTTTCAAAACTTCTTCCATTTCTTCATCAGAAAAATTTTCATACAATGAAAGATTATCAGCCACGTTTCCAGCAAATAACCATGACTTTTGAGAAACCAAAATCGAATCCCCAAGAGAGATTGACCGGTTGCCAAATTCTACTTTACCTTTGGTTGGCTTTAGTTGACCTGAAATAATATTCAGTAAAGTTGACTTACCTACTCCTGAATCACCATTGATAATGACTTTATCACTGTTCTTCAATTGTAAGTTTACATTTTGAAAAATTTCTTTATCACCACGATCAAAAGCCACATCTTTTAGAGTTAAGCTATTTTCGCCAACTTCTGAAGCCTGAACGCTATTCTTATCTTCTTCAATTCCAATATCTCTAATACTCTTAGTACTACTAATTTGCGTTTGGTAACCAACGATTTCACGTACTCCACCCAAAACATGGTCAGCAGTTAAGGTTAATGTCACAATCGTCCCGATCTCAACACCACCAAAGTGGTTGACAACCATCAATAATCCAATACCCATTGGTATTACATTTGCTAGAACTGCACAAACCCATGCACAAAATTGAACTGTAAACTGAACTTTGTTTAATTGAAAATAATTTTCTTCCTCAGTATTTAACGAATTGGAGAATTTTTTGAAGAAGAGATTCTTAACATCAAATTTTCTAATCTCATTTTTCCCTTCAAAAATGTCTTTCATGATTGTGACTAAAGATGAATTGGATTGACTCCAATTGTCTGTTTTTTGATTCATTTGTTTTTTACCGAGCTGGTTAGGAATCATACTTAATGCTGAAAGCAATACATATATCATACCTAATAACAGATTGGTCTCTAATACTACAAATGTTGTAGAAATGACCGTCATAATGGCTTGAATCAAATAAAACAAAGGCTGGAAATAATGTCCTTGAATTTGATTGGAAATGTTCGTCACATTATTAATTACATCAGAAGAATTTGAATCAGCTTGATTTTCTTGATAAAAGCTAGAAGCAAAAAAAGCAAATTTTAATTTTTGATTTAAAATTTGAATTGCCTTTTGATTCGTTAGCAAAAATAAATACGCCGAAACATAGGTAATCAAATAGGCTGCTAAAACCAATAAAACAAAAGTCCCAACACCAGCGAAATTATTAAAAGCAATGTTAGTCATTTGTCCCATAACATACCCATTGATCACTCCCTCAAATGAACTAGTGATTGATAAAACTATAATCGCAATTGTAAACCTAACGGGCAAAACTGATAGAACCCATCTTAAATTAATTTGTATTTTCTTTTCATTCATCAGGTAGCCACCTCCAATTAAATATCCATAAATTTATCATAAAAACAAAAAAATAATTTAATCGTGGTCAAAAAACCACAACTAAATTATCCATTTCCTAGCTATTTCATATCCAATATCAATTAATTCTCGTTTTATTTGCTCAGCTCGCTCTTTATCCCCTCGTATCGCAGCCAAACTTAATTTGACTAAGCCTTTATACACGAGGAAAGATGTATCATTAATCTTCATAATATAATTTTCAATTTCCAGCATAGAATCATTTAAAGGGATTTTTCTTTCATAGCAAGCTCTCAAATAATTGACACTAGCAATTGCAAATCTTTTTTGATCCGAAATTGACACGTCATTTCTTTTAATAATTTTTGAAATATAAATGTGCATTAAGTAATTCAACTGCTCGTTGGTAAACACTGGCATTGTATTTGCAAACAGCTTAATCGCCTCAATATTATTGCTCAAATCATCATTCTTATCTAATTGATCAAATATTGCCTTTTTAGTTTGTTCGCTCAAATTTTCAACGTTATTTTTTAAATACGCAATTGCGACTATAGCTCTTAGCTTAAGAACAGGCTTTCCTTTAAGCTCTTGAATTTTCCTACATACTTCTTCTGCTTTCTTAAGATCGCGCTGGTTAAAAGCCACTCGCATCTGCTGATCTAAGTATTTCTCACGTACAGTAAATGCAGGCGCATAAGAATCCTCTAATTTGGAGAAAAATTCATTGATATCTATGTTATGCAAAAACAATAGTCTGACTAGTGCATCAGATCCGATATTTCGCATCCCTTTTTCCACCTTATTATATGAAGAGGGATCAATAATATCTCCTACCATTTTTCTAATTGATAATCCTCGCTTAATTCTTTCTTCTTTCAGAGCTTCTCCTATTGTCATCATATGTGCCTCCCTTCTTTGTTAAGTTCAAGAATACCGCAATAATCAAAAAAAGCCTAGCCAGCAATCTGATCTGCTAACTAGGCTTCTTTTATTTTTCAACTTTTGCTTGATAAAATCCAAAGCTCATCTGCTTCAACATTCTAGTAAAACTATCAATGTCTAGCTTTTTACCGGTAGTCAAAGCTTCAAATTCACCATCAGGATCAACCAATTTGCGGTCAGTCCTGTGAAATCCATTTCTTTCATAGAATTTCAGGCGACTAACACGCTGCTTATAATTTTTCGCCTTCTTGGTAACTGGCTCAATATCAATGACAATTTGCTTATCAGGGAATCGATCCTCTAACATCATCAAGATCTTGGAACCATAACCTTGTCCTCGCAATTTTTCATTAATGGCTAAATAGGTCAAATAGACTGTATTATCATTCTCAGCATAATAAGTAATGCCGCAAAACTGACCATCATTATAAATTGCGTGAAACTTAACATTTCGGTGTAATGACATTGCTAAAAGAGAAAACATGGAGAATCTTTCCCAAGCTGGAAAAGCCTTCATATATAACTTCTTAGCGTCACGATATGCTTTTGTGCCCCATCGGGCGGGTTTAGAGTCTAAAATAGTATCCTTCTTTTCTAATTAAAAATTGATTGTTAATAACTCTGAATAACACTATTATACACAAAAAATTTGATAGTTTCTTAAAATTATTTTATATCCGTTCAAGCTAATCTAATTCAAATTAGTTTAATTTCTACCTCAACTTTAACCTGTAATTCAAATTAATTTTAATCTCTTAAGACTTTTGAGATAAGTTTTAAGTTAACTTGAATTTGCTGAAAATTTTACTGCTAGATTTAAATAAAAAGAAAGCTTGTCATCTAACAAACTTTCTTTTTTCATATAATAATCGTTAACTACATCAACTTATATTTCTTCATCAATTCTTCAATATAAGTGCCTAGAAGTTTTATACTGAAATCTTGTTCTCTCTCAACTTTGATATAAATTTGGCTTCCGCGCCAAATTTAAGGATATGCAAAGAAAGACGCAATTATCACATTTTTAATTAAATATGAGTTAATTGATAATGAGCTGCAATTTGAGAAACTTTGCATTTATCAACTATTTCTGATTCACTCATGTTTTTTATTCTTTCATATGGCATCAATAATTCACCGGCAAAACATTCTGCTTGCCATTCTGGATTTTTATATATTGGAATTTCTCCATTTCTTCTATATAGAGTCAGTGAAGAAGGTTGATGTAATATAAGGTGTAGCAACTCATGTGCTATTGTCATTCTATCACGTCCAACATTTCTAATCGCTCCCATGTACACCGATTCTTTAATAAGAATTTTATCCTTAACGATATCAGTTTGTGCCTGAACATCACATTCTAATTCATCATTGTCTACAATTTCAAATGAAAAATTAGGATCTAATTCTGATATTTTTTCTAGTACACGCGTAATATCAATATAAAGTTGACAAGGATTTATCCCTAATAATAATCGTACATCTCTAGCTAATGCTCTTAAATCTTTACGAGATTCTGGTTTAGCTTCAAATATTGAATCATAACTAATTATGTCTCTCACCTTCTTTCAAAATCTTCTGAATTTGAGCTATTTGTTTATCTGTCAAATCATCAAATTTTCTTGCAAACATTAATGTAGCTTCCTGCTTTTCAGGTGAAAATTTAGATATATCCAAGCTTTCTTCACTTATGCTCAATGCATCTTTTAGCTCTTGTTCTTGCTCTCTATCCAAGTTATATCTATCAACAATATTATTAATTAATGATGCGGAAGCCTTCTTATGGCCATTTTCAACACCAGATAAAAAAGCCGAGCTTACCCCGACGTTTTCCGCCATATCATAAAGTCGTTCATCTCGATCTACCCTAAGTTTTCTCAAAAATTTTCCCAGTGCTGTATAAGTCATAGTTTACTTTCTCTTTTCTAATATTTACTTTCTAAAATCTTTATTATAAATAATCTCATTCACTGAAAGAAGATCATATCTTTTAACATTTAAATAAATTATACTATTACTTTCTTTTGTATCATAATCTGGCAAATAAAACAGATCACCAACGGAGTTAAAAACCTTTCTAAATTTTACACCACCTACTTTCTCTTGACCTATAACTTTAAATTTTGTCCCAGAAACAGAATCACTCAAGTCGCCTAAAATACTAATTCTACAACTATACCTATTGCCTGTTTTTAAAAAATTGAACTTATCATCTCCTAAAATATCTGAATCATCAAACACAGTATAACTTTGATTCGTTTTTTGACTCTCAAGAACAAGATCTCGAGTAACTTCATAATTAATGATTTTTGTTAATTCATACATAGTATTTTATGCCTTTCCAATCGGATAAAAACTGACGATAGAGACTGTAAAATAGTTTGTGTAAGGATGAATGATTCCTTAAACTTATTTCTTTAAACATTAGAAAAAGGAGTTCCTTTCTCGTATGATTGGTTTGAACAAAAAACACATACAGAAAGAAGAACTCCTTCATGAATGATTTTACCAAAGATTTTG
>NZ_PCYU01000053.1:0-1334 GCF_002553775.1 Lactobacillus sp. UMNPBX16 | reverse complement strand
GGTGGCTATGTTGTAATCATATAATTGATCATGTTTGATAAGAGCAAACATTGTGCGTATCAGTTTATGGACTGATGCAATGGCGATTTTCTTATAGCCTTGGCTATTTGAAGATCGTTTTTTCTTGTCATAATAATCAGTTATATGGCAAGGCTGCGTAGCCTTTACCGTCTCCATTTGAATAATAACTCGATAAAGTATTTTTCTGGCAATATGATTGCCATGCTTGGTAATGCCAAGAGAACTGTCTTTTTCACCAGATTGGTACCTTCCTGGATCAATGCCAACAAACGCATCAATTTGAGCTGAAGTGCTAAACCGTCTTAGATCACCGAGCTCTGCTACTAATCTCACTGCTGTAATTCTAGCAACCCCTGGGATACTCAAATAGATGGATAAAGCACGAGCGTTTACTGCTTTAGCCAGCTTTTCCATGTAGTTAATTACATAGTCGCGTTCTTGCTGGAGTGAAAATAAATTAGAAATGTTCCTTTGAATAGCTCTAACGATAATACTATCTTTGGAATCATAAGGATAAGCTTCTCTAGCAAAAGCGTATAATCTTGTGGTTAAGTACCGTGCCCTTTGTTGTCCTATTCCAGAAATAGAATTAAGCATTTGAGTTACCTGTGTCTCATTCTTTTCTAGAACATATCCAGCATGTGGGAAAAGACTAACAAGCGCCCAATAAATTCTGCCAGATGGATGAGACAGTATTTCTTCAATTTGTGGGAAAGTGGATTGGAGGTTGCGGTGCAATTGATTTTTAGTAGTAACTATACTCCTAGTAAGTTCTTCATAATAGCGACTGGCATTCTGAAGTTCATGATACTCTCTGGGCTGTGGATCACGCAGCTTTTGCGGGGCATTAAATTGAATTAAAGCCAGGCGATAAGCATCTACCTTATCAGTTTTATTATGGCGTAAATTATTGTCCATTAGCTTTTTCGCTTTAAGCGGATTAAGCTTCAAATACTTAATATGATAATCCTCTAAGAAAGCTTGCAGGCTTAGAGAATAAACACCAGTAGCTTCGAAAACAACTAAAGGAGTTATCAAATATTGGTTCAGTTGCTCATAAAGTTTTTGATAGCCAAAGGAATCATTAGAGATTCTAAAAGATTCGCCTTGTTTGATCCGGTCATTAACCACACAAACTGTGGAAGATTTACTGCTAACATCAATACCGAAAATAATTTGTGATTCCATAATATAACCTCCGCTGTGAAGATAAACCTCTTTATCAACCTATTAATTCTAATTTTCTAAACACGGCATCTAAGTGCCCACAGACTTCGAAGAGACTTAAGAATAGGTGGTAAAGCAGTCCGTTT
>NZ_PCYU01000052.1:0-9565 GCF_002553775.1 Lactobacillus sp. UMNPBX16 | reverse complement strand
TTCCAACTGAACAGTCGCTTGATGCTTTTATTGGTATTCAGGCAATGAGCTACAATGACCGTTATTTCAATCGAATTCATAAAGGCTTTGGTCAGGTTCAGGACACCTTAGAATCCTACTTTGATTAAATAAATAATTAAAAAATCAATTTACGAGAAAGATCTATTTACACAAAAGATTTGACAGTTTCCCTTTATTGGCTCTGGCTTTTCTTTTTTAATTAGAGTATTTGATTAAAGTGTCGTCAACAATAAAAGCTAAGCATTGTTTCTTAAAGCGTTTAATTGTATCAACTGGACATTACGAAGGAAAAGGCATTCCAGACAGTGATAGATAATTGATAAATTAATAAGAAATAACTATCAGTTGTTAATAACTGATAGTTATTTTTTTGCCGTAAAAATATTATACCAATTTTGAAATATATCGCTTGACCGCTTTATTAAAAAAGGTTATTATTGCACTTGTAACAATAAATATGAACTAGTCCATTAGATAATTATTGAACTAGACCAAAGGAGAAAAATATGTGCGGAATTGTAGGAGTTGTAGGTAAGCCTGCAAAAGATATTATTTTAAGTGGATTAACTAATTTGGAATACCGTGGCTATGATTCAGCTGGTATTTACTTAAACGATTTAAATGGTCATGAATACTTAACTAAAGCTGTCGGCCGTATTTCAAACTTGAAGGAAAAGTTAACTCCAGATGAAGAAGGACTAGTTGGTATTGGTCATACCCGTTGGGCAACTCACGGCAAGCCAACTGTTGATAACGCTCACCCACATTACGATGAAACTAAGCGCTTCTACTTAGTTCACAATGGTGTTATCGAAAACTATGCTGAATTAAAGGAAAAGTACTTACAAGGTGTTAAGTTCCATTCAGACACTGATACTGAAGTAGTTGTTCAATTAATTAGCAAGATTGCTCGTGATAAAGACTTAGATGCTTTTTCAGCATTCAAGGAAGCTTTGAAGCTTGTTAAGGGTTCATACGCATTCTTATTAATTGATAACACTGAACCAGATCACGTATTTATCGCTAAGAACAAGTCACCAATGATGCTTGGTATTGGTGATGGCTTTAACATTATTGCTTCAGATGCTATTTCAGTTCTTGACCAAACTAAGACTTTCGTTGACTTACAAGACGGTGACGTTGGTGACATTACTAAGGATTCATACACTATTGAAACTGTTGACGGCAAGAAAGTTGACCGTGAACCACACGTTTTGAACATTGATCCAAACGCGGCTTCAAAGGGTACCTACGAATTCTACATGTTAAAGGAAATTGATGAACAACCTGGCGTTATGCGTCACATTTCACAAAACTACTTAAACGAAAATGGTGAACCAAAGGTTGATCAAGATATCGTTGATGCCGTTTCTAAGGCTGACCGTCTTTACATCTTTGCTGCAGGTACTAGTTACCACGCAGGACTTGTTGGGAAGTCTATTTTTGAACATTACACTGGTATTCCTACTGAAGTTGGCTATGCTTCAGAAGCAGGTTACCACTTCCCAATGATGAGCAAGCACCCATTCTTCATCTTCCTTACCCAATCAGGTGAAACTGCTGACTCACGTGTCGTTTTGAAGGAAGCTAACAAGCGCGGTATTCCAAGCTTGACTATGACTAACGTTGAAGGCTCAACTCTTTCTCGTGAAGCAAATTACACTATGCTTTTAGGTGCAGGCCCTGAAATTGCTGTTGCTTCAACCAAGGCTTATACCGCTCAAGTTGCTTTGCAAGCAGTTCTTGCTAAGGCATTGGGTGAAAAGTTAGGCGTTCAAGAAGCAAAGGACTGGAACTTGAAGCATGACTTAGCTATTGCTGCTGAAGGTATCCAACAAATTGTTGATGGTAAGGAAAAGCTTGAAAAGCTTGCTAAGAAATACTTAGTTCCATCAAGAAACGCATTCTACATTGGTCGTGGTATTGATCACGCTGTTGCTCTTGAAGGTGCCTTGAAGTTAAAGGAAGTTTCATACATCCAAACTGAAGGTTTCGCTGCAGCTGAACTTAAGCATGGTACTATTTCATTAATTGAAAAGGGTACTCCAGTTATTGCTTTGATTAATGACCCAGTTACCGCTGATCTTACTCGTGGTAACATTCAAGAAGTTGTTTCTCGTGGCGCAAGTATCATCACTATTGTTGGTAAAGACTTTGCTAAAGATGGCGATGATATTGTCTTACCTGACATTAACTACTACATGTCAGCACTTTTGACTGTTGTTCCAACTCAACTTCTTGCATACTACGCTTCAAAGGATAAGGGCTTAGACGTTGATAAACCACGTAACTTGGCTAAGAGTGTAACTGTTGAATAATAACAATTAAAATTACACATATAATAATTCTTTAGAAGGCAGACTAAGGTCTGTCTTCTTTTTTTGCGTTCAAGTATAATCTACTTAAGAAATAATTTATGGATAGATAAAAGGCGATAGTATGTTTTTAACGCAAAGACAGAAACAGATCCTGCAGATTTTACTTGAGAATCAAACGGGTGTGACGATTAAACAAATTGAGGAAAATTTAGGGATTAGTCGGCGGACAGTTTATCGTGAGTTTGGCGATTTAAAGAAAAATAATTTGGAGATCGTTAACCAAAGGGGTAAGTACTATTTATCAGGCGATGCTAAGCAATTGCAAGAAGTTAAGGAGCTGGTGCGCAGCTCGCATAGTCAATCCGTGATGTCGATTGATAAAAGAGAAAAGACGATTGCGGCTACACTTTTAATTAGTACTGAGCCTTGTAAGATTATCCAGTTTGCGTTGGATTTGAATGTCAGTGAAGCTACGATTCAGAATGATTTGAATTCAGTGGAAAAATCGCTCAATCGCTACCACATTAAGTTAATCCGTAAAAAGGGCGTAGGCTTATTGGTTGAAGCGCCTGAAAAGATACGCCGTCAGGTCTTTGTGGATATCATGCTCAACGAAATTAACGAGTATGATTTCTTCAAATATTTGCACAATGATGTTAAAAGCAAAGATCCATTTTTGAATCTGATCGATAAAAAGTTGTTATTGACGGTTGATTCATGTTTGAAGGACAGCATTTTTAATAACATTAAAATTGATACCGATCAAAAGGTGATCGAACTTATTTTGGTCTTTGCGGCTACGCTTAAACGAACCATGGCGGGATGCAAATTAGACTTTATTCAACCTGCAGAAGATACGCTTAAATATCAGGGCTATGTTTATCGATTTATGGCTTTATTTGCCAAAACAGAAACTAGCAGTATTCAGGTGGATCAAAACGACGTTACATATTTGGCTAATAAATTGCTGTCTCGTGACTATCACAACACATATTTGACTTATAACGACCGTGAATTGGCGATCTCTGTTAAAGTGAAGAATTTTGTGCAATCAGTTTCAGAAGAAGTGCGATGGGATTTTCAAAAAGATCCTAACTTTATGACTAAGTTGACTAAGCACATTATCACTTTGGTGCAACATCGAGTTTCTCTTTTGCCGGATACGCCAATTGAGATCCTAGCTGGTTTAAGTCAAAAGTTTGATAAATTGTATGCGGCCATTCAAAGATATTGGAATGTAGAATTTCCTGATAACCATTTGACGGATTCAGAAATGCAGTTGATTTTACTGTATTTTGCCAATGAGTATACCAGTCAAAACAATAGCCGTAATCTTTCAGCACTGGTTATTTGTGAAAACGGGATCGGAACTTCAGCTATTTTAAGTGCCCGTCTTAAAAAAGAATTCTCTGAGATCAAGCAGATCAAAGTTAGCCGGGTTTCGACCTTAAATCAAATCGATCTTTCGCAATACAACTTGATTTTTTCAACTTTAAAGTTAAAGGGCTTTTCAAGAGACTATCAGTTAGTTAGTCCATTACTTTTAGATAATGAAATTGATCGCATCCGAAATTATCTTAAGGATTATGAACAAAAGTATCCGCTTGATGCCGATACACAACCGATGGTCGAAAGTAGCCACAAGCATTCTGCTGCTCGTTTATCTAAATTGTCGATCAGTATGCTATTTTGCTCAGAACTTGTAAATGGCATTACGATTCAGAATCTGGAATACAATTCGCAGGATTTAATCGCAGTAATTCAAGAATGCTTGGCTCACTCGGACTCTACTTTGATTCGCAAGCAAATGCCCGTAGCCAAAAATTTACTTAAAAGAGTAAGGATGGCACCAGTTGGTATCCCTAACAGCCATATTGCACTGCTGCACACTAGAAGCTCAGAAATTACTCGTTGTTCCTTCACTTTGTTTGATTTGGACAATGAAATCTCGCTTTTATCAATGGACCACAACACAATTCAGGTTAAAAGAATCCTGCTAATGCTGGCACCAGACAATTTATCCGACTCAGAGCAACAACTATTAAGCATGGTTTCCAGCATGATCATCATGAGTGACAGCAACTTAAATTTGTTCACCAATGGTGATCAAGAACAGATCAAAGATGCTCTTGCTAATCTGTTTTTGGGCGAAATCAAAAAATCACTTACATCAAGTAAGAACTTAAAAGCCTAATAGAATAGGCAAACTCAGACTCTGGCACAGTTTTGTGCCAGAGTTCTATTTTTGTTTCATTGTAAACGCTTACTGATTGACTTAGGATAAAAATGTAAGTTGATGAGAGAGGAAAAAGAAAATGGCTCAAGCAAAAAGTAAATCTTCTGTTAAAGTGAAGGTTCAAAAATTTGGTACAGCTTTATCCGGTATGATCATGCCGAATATCGGTGCCATTATCGCTTGGGGACTTACCGCTGCATTCTTTATGTATCCACACGGTTGGTTCCCTAACAAAGAAATTAATAACTTAGTTCAACCAATGCTTCATTACCTGTTGCCACTGTTAATTGGTTATACAGGTGGTCGCATGGTTTATGAAGAACGTGGTGCCGTTGCTGGTGCAATCGGTACATTAGGTGTAATTGTTGGTACTGATCAACCAATGTTCTTAGGTGCCATGATTATGGGTCCGCTTAGTGCATGGTTATTGAAAAAACTAGATCAAGTATTCCAGGACAAGATTAAATCTGGTTTTGAAATGATCTACAATAACTTTTCACTTGGTATTCTAGGAATGATCGCTGCAATTTTCGCCTTCTTTATCATTGGACCGATTATGGAAGTCGGCAGTCAATGGGCTAGTGCAGGAGTAAATGCAATTATTAGAGTTCACTTACTACCATTAGCCAACATCATTATTGAACCTGCCAAAGTTTTGTTCTTGAACAACGCTATTGGTAACGGGATCTTAGTTCCATTAGGTATCCAACAAGCTGCACAAGTTGGTAAGTCAGTTTTGTTCTTAATGGAATCAAACCCAGGTCCAGGACTTGGAATCTTGCTTGCCTTTACTTTATTTGGCAAGGGTAAGTCAAAGAGCTCAGCTCCTGGTGCTGCCATCATTGAATTCTTTGGTGGGGTTCATGAAATTTACTTCCCGTATGTATTAATGAAACCATCATTGATTTTAGCCGCTATTGGTGGTGGTGTTACTGGTACTTTCTTATTCACTACTCTTGGTGGTGGATTAAAAGCAGCTGCTTCACCTGGTTCAATTTTAGCTATCTTGCTTGTTTCCGCAAAGGATGCTTATTTCGGTAATATTGTTGGTGTTCTTGGCGCCGCAGTTGTTTCATTCATTATTGCCGCAATTATTCTTAAAAACGACAAGAGTACTGGTGATGAGTTAGAAGCAAAACAAGCCCAAATGCAAGCCATGAAGGCCCAATCTAAAGGTCAATCAATGCCGGAAGCTGAAGATGCACATGAATCAGTTAAGTCATATGCCAATGTTAAGAAAGTTATCTTTGCTTGTGACGCAGGTATGGGTTCATCTGCTATGGGTGCTTCACTTTTGCGTGATAAATTCAAGAAGGCTGGCATTAAGGTTTCAGTAACCAATACCGCTGTTAGAAACTTGAAAGATGAAGATGGTTTGTTGGTCATCACGCAAGAAGAATTAGCTGACCGCGCTTTACAAAAGACTCCACATGCAATGCACGTGGCGGTTGGCAACTTCTTGAGTAGTCCGAAATATGACACAATCGTAGCTAGCTTCAAAGCTTTAACTCAAGTAGAAGATAAGCCAAAGGTTGAAAAACCAGTTAAGAAGGTTGGTTCACTTGAAGGAATCGACTTCAGTAAAGTTAAAGAAGTGGACTTCATCCGTCACGATCAACACTTAGGTACCGCTACTATGGCAACTAGTTTATTCAATGACGCAATTAAGAAGGCTGGTAAGACTACTCCTGTTAAGGCAGTAAGAATCAACGAATTGACTGATGATCCAAGTCACTTAGTAATTGTTACTCCAGCTGCTAATAAGAACTTGGCTGTCAGATACAGTGATATTCAAACCCTAGTTGTTGATGATTTACTTAAAGATAAAAAGCTTGGCGAAGCTATTCAAAAGTTGAATTAGAAAGGGATGAGCTAAATGGCATTACAATTAGATCCAAAAATGATCAAACTTAATCAAGACGTACCAACGCGGGATCAAGCAATTAGAATGGCCGGTCAATTATTAGTTGATGGCGGCTGTGTCGAACCAGAGTATATTGATTCAATGCTTGCCCGTAATGAAGATGTGTCGACTTATATGGGTAATTTCATCGCCATCCCTCACGGAACTGACGAAGGTAAGAAGCACATTAAAAAAACTGGAATTTCGGTAGTCCAAATTCCAATGGGCGTTGATTTTAGTGACCCTAAGGATGATACCGAGCAATTGGTAACCGTTGTCTTTGGGATTGCTGGTTTGAACAATGAACACTTAAATATTTTGTCACAGATTGCTATTTTCTGTAGTGATGTTTCCAACGTTGCAAAGCTTGCAGACGCACAAACACCAGAAGAAATTATTGATTTATTAAAGAACGTAGGAGATTAAACATGAGAGCAGTACATTTTGGCGCAGGTAATATTGGTCGTGGATTTATTGGTGAAACTTTAGCAGATAATGGTTTTGGCATTGACTTCGTTGATGTTAATGAAACTATTATTGATGAATTAAACAAGCGTGGTGAATATGACATTGAATTAGCCGCACCTGGTAAGAAGAGAATTCATGTTTCAAATGTTGATGGAATTAACAATGCTAAGGATTCAGACAAGGTAGTTGAAGCAATTAAATCAACCGATATGATAACTACCGCCATTGGTCCAAAGATTTTGGCAATCATTGCTCCATTAATTGCCAAAGGATTAACTGCTAGAATTCAATCAGGCAACACTACTCCACTTGATGTGATTGCTTGTGAAAACATGATTGGCGGTTCAGAACACTTAAAAGAAGAAGTTTATAAGCACTTGGACGATGACGTTAAGCCTGAAATAGACAAGTACATTGGCTTCCCTAACGCAGCTGTAGACAGAATTGTTCCTATCCAACATAATGACGATCCATTGTTTGTCTCAGTTGAGGACTTCAAGGAATGGGTTATTGACGAAAGCCAAATGAAGAACAAGGATATCAAGTTAAAGGGCGTTGACTATGCACCAGACCTTGAACCTTACATCGAAAGAAAGTTATTCTCAGTTAACACGGGACACGCAACTGTTGCTTATACTGGCAAGAGCCTTGGCTATGACACTATTGGGGATGCTATTAAGGATCCATTTGTTTTAAAGCAAGTTAAGCGTGTCTTGAGTGAAACCCGTTCACTTCTTTACCACAAGTGGAACAAGGAATTCACCGAAGAAAGTTTGGAAGAATACCACAACAAGATTTTGAGCAGATTCCAAAACCCATATATTTCAGATGATATTGCTCGTGTTGGTAGAACTCCAATCCGTAAGTTAGGCTACAATGAAAGATTTATCCGTCCAATCCGTGAATTGAAGGACAGAGGTTTGGACTACAGTGCATTGATGGAAACTGTTGGTAGAATTTATCACTTTGATGAACCTAACGACAAGGAAAGCGTTAAGTTGATGCAAATGCTTAAGGATGAAGACTTGAAGGATGTCATTGTTGAGACTACTGGTTTAAAGGATGACCCAGAATTAGTTGAAGAAATCGTTAAGTCATACCATGATGCTGAAGCAGACAAGAAAAACTAATTAAATAACCTAATAGAAATATCCTGAAGGCAAAAAGCCTTTAGGATATTTTTTTGATAAGAATAAGTTATATTGCAGAATAAAAAATAGATATTTTTCTTTTAGACTCAATCGTACTTAAATAAATAGTAGAGATAAGCGTTTAGAAAGGAATTTATTATGTCAATTAAAGAAGATGCTCAAAGAGCTCATGCAAACTTATTAAAGGTGACCGATCCTGAAGCTTTGGAAAGAATTAATCATTTTGCTTTTGACGAAGTGCAGGCAGACGTTGATTTACCTGATCGTACCAAGATGTTGTCAACTTTAGCTTACTTGTTGGGGATGCAAGGAAAAGAAGAATATGAAGTAATGCTTTCAGTCGCATTGGACAATGGTGTTAGCCCAGTTGAAGCTAAGGAAATTTTATATCAAGCGGTTGATTATTTAGGTTTGGGTAGAGTTTTCCCATTTTTCAAGATTACCAATGATATTTTGACTAAGCGCGGCGTTGAATTACCTCTTGCGGGTCAAGCAACTACTACACTAGACAATCGCCTTGAAAAAGGTGAAGAAACTCAAATGCGCTTGTTTGGTCCACAAATGAAGGACTTTTCTAAGAAGGGTACTATTAACAAGTGGCTTGTAGATAATTGTTTTGGCGATTACTACACCAGAAAAGGCTTAGATGACAATGATCGCGAAATGATTACTTTCTGTTATATTGCTGCACAAGGTGGTTGTGAACCTCAATTAATGGCTCATACTCAAGCAAATATCAAATTAGGCAATGACAAGGAATTCTTGATGAAGGTCATTGAACAAAACGTACCATTCATTGGTTATCCTCGTTCACTTAATGCGGTTAGTGTAGTGAATAAGGCTGATGAAGCAGTTAATGGCAAAAATTAGAATTTAAATAAAAAAGTACCTTTTTGTTAACAGTTGTAGCTAATAGAACTACAATAAAGTCGTTATCAGAAAGGAAACATTTAATTATGGCAGATGCAAAAGAAATTGAAGAAACTGCATTAATTGATAGAAATATGGATCAAGTTTTTGACTGGGCTAAGGGTAATGAAATGCCTATTCGTGACGCTATTTGGGACCACGAAATGGAAGCAAATGGTCGTGACACGATGAAGACCGAAGCAGCAGTTGAATGGATTCTTAAGGCCGATGATGACAAGGTTAAGGACTACTGCGAAAAGAACTTGAAGAAGTAACTAAAATATTCTATCAATAGACTTAACAATTTCGTCTGCGAGTAAAATGACTAGATCGCCAAAGATCTGGCCATTTTTTTAATGAAAATGCCCGGAAATCCCCGTATTTTAATGCGGGGATGGATAGGGCCAAGCTGACCTAGCAGTCAGCTTTTTTTATTTTAAAAATAGAGACATATGTTCGGCTTTCCTGTAAAATATAAATATCTAATATACAGAAAGTCATGTGGTGATAAGTCAATGTAAATTGTAAATTTTATTTTTAGGCGGATTGTAAAATCAAA
>NZ_PCYU01000051.1:0-2271 GCF_002553775.1 Lactobacillus sp. UMNPBX16 | reverse complement strand
GTAATGTTAGAAAATATTGGTTAAATATATCCACTTTATTTTATTTGAATACATTTTCCTATCTTATCTTCGTTTATTAATATCTGCTTTCAACCTTTTTAGCACACTCCCAAACTTTTGCTAGCTTAGAAACTATAAGGACAACTTTACAAAAGCGTCAACCGATAAACTTGGATAAGATTTATATTTCCTTTGCTAAGTAGTGCCCTAAAACTTAGGACTCCATTTAACTGGACGTAACACTACGCCCGCTATCTCGTCATTCACTTGGAAATTCGAGAATACTTTTCTAATTATTTGCAAAGCTCCGTTAATATCCGCATTGATTAAGCGGTCATCATTAGCTTTAAACAAACCACGTTTAATTCGTCTGTTAACAGGGCTTTTACCTTGTCGCTTTCTGCTTTTATTGCCGTTTTCCCAACAAGGCTGTTCATGATCTAAACTACTAGTTTGACTAGTGTAACTTTCGTTAGTTTGAATAACAGTAATTCCTGCTAAATTAGCCTTGTACTTAATCATGTCGATCATCACCTGGTGAGGAATCCCAATAAAGTTTTGATTATTTCTTTTCCCCATATTTGAACTTCTTTTCCATGATTTGTTCTTACCAATGACAATTGTGTTTGCCTCACAGTTTAACGCATAATCCACGATACGTTTAGATGCTTTGTGGGCAAATTGCCTAATTTTGTCATTGCGCCAAGCGGTAATTTTCTTCATGGCTTGGGTATCTTGATAGACAACTTTCTTACCTTGTTTGGTATTAATTATTCGTTCAAGCTGATGGTGTCTAGCTTGAAGCTGTCTTAATTCAGCACGCTTTTTATTATAATACTGGTTAACCGACTTAATTCCACGACCGTTAATGAGTAGTGGACGATTACCAGTGTTAGAAGCGCAAGCAAAAGCATTATCAATTCCAGGATCAATCCCAATATATTTACCGTTATCTGGTAAGTATTTAATTTCTTTATTGGCTTTATATGGAACAATTACTTTATAACCATTAGCGACAGGTTTAAAAGCAACGCGTCCAATTTTTTCAATATTAGGCGCAAGTTTTAGCTTTAAATCCAATTTTGGAACAATCAAATAGCCATCTTTAACTTTAGCGTTCTGATTAGTCACAAAGAAGGTATGGCGTTTGTCCCGTAAATAACGGGGCAATCTTGGTTTTCCGCTAAACTTACTAGGATTAGCTTTGTAGGCTTTCAGCGCTTTAAAGAATGCCTGCCAAACAGTTGTGACCTCTCTTAAAGTCTGTTGTGCCGATTGGACATAGCCTAAGCTATGATAAAGCATTAACTCACGCTTTTGATAACGCTCTTTAAATATTTGATCGAGTTGACTATAGCCTTTAATATATCTTTTCTTAAAGAAACCTTGTCTTAAGTCAAAAAGGGCACGGTTGTACAAATTGTGTGCTACTAAAGAATACTCATCAAGCTTCGGATTAGCTTTAATCAGATATTCACTGGCTAATTGCTCATATTGCAGATCATTTCTAGGAACTTGCTTATTCTTTTTTGCCATCTTTTTCACCGCCTTTCTGATTTAAGGTGCTTTCTATAAGCTTACGTTCCACTCGTCTATGAGAATATTCTCTCATAGAGAAGCAATGCAGTAGGCTGATAATTTCTTCAAACAGCTCTTCTTCATCAGTCTTAGGATTCAGCTCATTTGAGATAGTTTCAATCGCTGTCCCGTAGTTTTTAAACAAGTATTCAAATAGCTCAAACCCTACACGACTCAATCTATCTTGATGAGTAATGATTACTCTTTCAACTTTGCCTGCCAAAACTAAGTCTAATAATTTAAAGAACTGTTTTCGATTTTTAAAAGAGATGCCACTGGCAATATCTGAAAAGGAATTATCGACATGATAGCCTTTATTTTCAGCGAAATCACGTAATTCTTGCATTTGATTAGCTAAATCATGTTTTTGCTTATAAGTAGAAACACGACCATAGAGAATAGTCTGACGAGGAGTATGTTTATTTTTAAACAACCAAACCGAATCATCGTCAAACTCAAATTGACCTGTTGGCTTTTGAACAGCTTTAATAAAACCTTTTTCACGATAACGCTTCAAAGTTGAGCGGCTAATTTGAAGTATTTCCATTACTTGATTAGCTTTCATAGTTTCACCTCCTTAACTAATATTATATCATATGTATTCAATAAATAGGCGAAAAGAAAATAAAAAGATCATATTATTACATCAAGACTAATAATATGATCTAATTTAGTTAATTATTTCTTACTATA
>NZ_PCYU01000050.1:0-3186 GCF_002553775.1 Lactobacillus sp. UMNPBX16 | reverse complement strand
AAGAAAAGGAACGTGGTATTACTATTAATACCGCCCACGTAGAATACGAAACTGAAAATCGTCACTACGCTCACATGGACGCTCCAGGCCACGCCGACTACATCAAGAACATGATTACCGGTGCTGCACAAATGGATGGTGCTATCTTAGTTGTTGCTGCAACTGATGGTCCTATGCCACAAACTCGTGAACACATTTTGCTTGCTCGTCAAGTTGGTGTTAACTACATCGTTGTTTTCTTAAACAAGTGTGATTTAGTTGACGACCCAGAATTGATCGACTTAGTTGAAATGGAAGTTCGTGACTTGTTGACTGAATACGATTACCCTGGTGACGATATTCCAGTTGTTCGTGGTTCAGCTTTGAAGGCTTTACAAGGCGACAAGGAAGCTCAAGAACAAATTCTTAAGTTGATGGACGTCGTTGACGAATACATCCCAACTCCAGAACGTCAAACTGACAAGCCATTCTTAATGCCAGTTGAAGACGTATTTACTATCACTGGTCGTGGTACTGTTGCTTCAGGTCGTATTGACCGTGGTACTGTTAAGGTCGGTGACGAAGTTGAAATCGTTGGTTTGGTAGACAAGGTTCTTAAGTCAGTTGTTACTGGTTTGGAAATGTTCCACAAGACTCTTGACTTAGGTGAAGCCGGCGATAACGTTGGTGTATTGCTTCGTGGTATTGACCGTGACCAAGTTGTTCGTGGTCAAGTATTGGCTGCTCCAGGCTCAATTCAAACCCACAAGGAATTCAAGGGTCAAGTTTATATCTTGAAGAAGGAAGAAGGCGGCCGTCACACCCCATTCTTCTCAGACTACCGTCCACAATTCTACTTCCACACCACTGATATTACTGGTGAAATTGAATTGCCAGAAGGTACTGAAATGGTTATGCCTGGTGATAACACTGAATTTACTGTTAAGTTAATCAAGCCAGCTGCCATCGAAAAGGGTACTAAGTTCACCATCCGTGAAGGTGGTCGTACCGTTGGTGCCGGTCAGGTTACTGAAATCCTTGACTAATTTCTAACGATATAGTTAAAAAAGATGCACTTCTTCACAGGAGCGCATCTTTTTTCTTTTAAATTTGTTTTTTGCGGCCTTTTAAGGTAAGATAACTTAGTATGCAAGAAGCAAACTCAAATTTGACATTGGAGGTATTTAATTAATGTCTGTTAAATGGGAAAAGACCGGTAAGACAACCGGTGATCTTACTTTTGATATTTCACAAGATGAAATTAAATTTGGTTTAGACCAAGCTTTTAGAAGAGTAAAGAAAAACTTGCGTGTTCCTGGCTTTAGAAAGGGTCACGTATCACGTGTGATCTTTGATCAATATTACGGTGAAGAAGCATTATATGAAGATGCCTTAAATATTGTATTACCAAATGCATATTCTGCTGCTGTTAAAGAAGCAGGTATTAAGGCAGTTGGCCAACCACAAATTGTTCCTGTATCAATGGATAAGGACAAGGATTGGACTATGAAGGCTACTGTTACTGTAGAACCAGAAGTTAAGTTAGGTGACTACAAGGGTATCGAAGTTCCTAAGCAAAACACTCGTGTTTACCAAAAGGACATTGATGCTGAACTTGACAAGCGCCGTGAACAAAATGCAGAACTTGTTCTTAAGAAGGGTAAGGCTGAAAAGGGAGATACTGTTACTATCGATTACAAGGGTACTATCGACGACAAGCCATTCGAAGGCGGCTCAGCTGAAAACTACTCACTTGAATTAGGTTCAGGTGCATTTATTCCTGGCTTTGAAGATCAACTTGAAGGCCATGAAGCCGGCGATGATGTTGATGTAGTTGTAACTTTCCCTGAAGATTACGGTGCAAAGGATTTAGCTGGTAAAGAAGCACACTTTGCAACTAAGATTCACGAAGTTAAGTCAAAGCAACTTCCTAAGTTAGACGATGAATTTGCTAAGGACGTTGATGACTCTGTAGACACCCTTGATGACTTAAAGGAAAAGATCAAGAAGGACTTGAAGGAACAAAAGGAACAACAAGCAAACGACGCTATTCAAGAAGCTGCGATTGAAGGTGCTGTAAGCAACGCTACTATCGATGAAATTCCTGATGCTATGATTCAAGAAGATGTTGATACTCAATTGAACCAATACTTGGGTAATATGCAACGTCAAGGTATTGACCCACAAACTTACTACAAGTTGACTAATACCAACGAACAACAATTGCGTTCACAATTTGAAAAGAATGCAGCTGAAAGAGTTAAAACTAACTTAGTTCTTGAAGCTATTGTTGCTGCTGAAGACCTTAAGGCAACTAAGGAAGAAATTGATAAAGAAATCAAGGATCTTGCTTCAGAATACAACATGGATGAAAAGATGGTACGTAACACCTTATCAGATGACATGTTAGGCCACGACATTACTGTACGTAAGGCTATGGATCTTATTACTGATAATGCTAAGCAAGTTGCTAAGTCAAAGCTTGAAAACAAAGAAGACGATGACAAGAAGGAAAGCAAGTAATAGTAATATTTGCTAATTTCTCAAAAAGAGCGGCTATAGGCCGCTTTTTTTGCTGTTCGAGCTTAATATTTATCAATATTAGTTAATTTATGATAATCTGATTTTTGGTAGATATAGGAGGAAAAATAATGGCAAATCAGTTTACAGATCAAGAAGAGATTAAATGCGCTTTTTGTGGCAAAACTCAAGACCAAGTTAAGAAAATGATTGCCGGTAACGGTGTATATATTTGTAATGAATGTGTTGACTTGGCTAAAAAAATTATTGACGATGAATTACGAGCAGATTCACTTAAAGCAGCTCGTGAATTACCTAAGCCTGTTGAAATAAAAAAGGAACTTGATCAATATGTTATTGGTCAAGACCGTGCTAAAAAAGTCTTATCAGTTGCTGTATATAATCACTATAAGAGAATTAGCCAAATGGATGTTGATTCTTCAACTGAATTACAAAAATCAAATATTGCAATGATCGGACCAACTGGATCAGGTAAGACATATCTTGCTCAGACTTTGGCTCGTATTTTAAATGTCCCATTTGCAATTGCCGATGCAACTACCTTGACTGAAGCAGGGTATGTTGGTGAAGACGTTGAAAATATTTTGCTTAAGTTACTACAAAATGCTGATTATGATTTGGAACGTGCACAGCGTGGCATTATTTATATTGATGAAATTGATAAAA
>NZ_PCYU01000004.1:0-12076 GCF_002553775.1 Lactobacillus sp. UMNPBX16 | reverse complement strand
ATTAATTTACCTTATTTTCTTCGCTTTGGCAAGTCTTGCTCTTCGTTCGGATTTTTAATATGAATATTTCAATATCAAACGTATCTTAATACTATTATTCGTATCTATAATAATTTAAAAAACATTTAACTTGATTTTCTCTGCATTCTTCAAATTGTTCGAACATTACTTTGTGAAAATTAAAAAAACTTTTTTTAAATTTTTCAACAAAAAAAGTCTGAGATTCTTCTCAGACTCATTTTAGACACCATACTTGCGTCGAATATCGCGCTTCTGGTCTCTTTCTTTAATTGTTTGCCGTTTGTCATATTCCTTTTTACCTTGGCCAACACCAATCAATACCTTGGCAAAGCCATGTTTTAAATACACTTTAAGTGGAATAATTGCAATACCACGCTCTGATTGTGCTTTGGCCAAACGTGCAATTTCTTTTTTATGCAAAAGAAGGCGCCGACTACGTAGTGGTTCATGATTGTACCGATTGCCTTGCTTATATTCACTAATATGAACATTTTCTAGCCAGGCTTGTCCGTTGACGATCTGCACATAACCATCCCGCAAGTTGATTCTTCTAGCTCGTACAGACTTAATTTCGGTTCCAGTTAAAGCAATTCCTGCTTCCAATGTTTCCTTAATAAAATAGTCGTGTCGTGCTTTTTTATTTTGTGCAATTAAATTATCTTCTTTTTCTTTTTTCATTAAGATCAATCCCTAATGTTTAAAATTTCTCCGACCTCCACGGTTTCCATTACCTCGGCCACGGCCATGATCGCTGTGATTATTAAACTGACCACCACGGCGTCCGTGATTATTGCGAAAGCCACGGTTTCCACGACGACGATTATTCATTCCGCGATCGTTATGCTCATGCTTAGGCGCATTAGGATCATATATTTCAAAGTCTAACTGATGTTGTTCAACGTTAGCATTAATCAAGGTTACCTTAATTGGCATCCCTACCTTATATTGCTTATGAGTACCTCGACCAGTTAGCGTCAATGATTTTTCATTAAAACTGTAAAAATCATCAGTCAAATTCGAAATATGGATTAATCCCTCAATCGTATTTGGTAATTGAATAAACATCCCAAAACTAGTTACCGAAGATACTACCGCGTCAAAGTGTTGCCCCACTTGATCGGCCATATATTCTGTCATCTTCAAGTCATTTACTTCACGTTCAGTATCAATTGAACGTCTTTCTTGCGTTGAAGTTTGTTCTGCAACATCTGGCAAGTAACTAGCAAAATGCTTTTGCACTTCTTCATTAGTCCCCTGGTCTTGATATGCATGGATCATCCGGTGCACCATCAAGTCAGAATAACGTCTAATTGGTGAAGTAAAGTGAGTATAGTATTCTGCAGCTAAGCCAAAGTGTCCCAGTGCTTCTTCTGAATAATGCGCTTGCTTTAAGCTACGTAGCATCATCATTTGTACTACAGCTTCCTCTGGAGTATCTGTAGTTTTAGAAACTACTTTTTGTAAATCAATTGGCTTAACGTTATTTGGATCCGCATGAATATTCAAGCCAAATGCACTACAAAATTCAAAGAAAGTCTTGATTCTTTCGGCATCTGGTGTTTCGTGAACACGGTACAAGAATGGAACATGCTTTTTGAAGAAATCTTCGGCCACGGTTTCATTAGCCATTAACATAAATGATTCGATCATCTTTTCGGCAGTACCACGTTCATGCAAAATAATATCTGTTGGCTTGCCTTGATCATCAACAATAATCTTTGCTTCTGGTTCTTCAAAGTCAATAGCACCACGTTCATGACGTTGTTTATACAAAGCAGCATGCAAATCTGCCATTTCTTCAAGCATTGGTCGGAGTTTAACATACTTATCCTCCAAACCATTCATTTCGCCCTTAAGAGTTTTGTTAACCTTGTTGTAGGTCATTCGACCATGTGAGCGCATGACAGAAGGATAAATTTTATAACCTACTCTTTTACCTTCTGGCGTAATTTCCATGTCACATGACAAAACAAGCCGGTCTACGCCTTCATTTAAGGAACAAATTCCATTGGAAAGTCTAAATGGCAGCATTGGAATTACCCGATCAACTAAGTAAGTACTGTTGCCACGAGCAAATGCCTCTTCGTTCAACGGCGTATTTTCTGTCACATAGTGAGAAACGTCCGCAATGTGAACACCAAGGTGATAATTGCCGTTAGGTTTTTTCCATAAAACTACAGCATCGTCAAAGTCCTTAGAATCATCCCCATCGATAGTGACTGCAGGTTGGTCAGTAATATCTACTCTACCCTTTTTTTCCTCTTCAGTAACATGATCAGGAATAGCATTAGCTTGCGCCATTGCATCTTCAGGCCATTCAGTTCTTACATCATGTGCTGCCACAATTGACATAATGTCAACACCAGGGTCATTTTTATTACCAATAATGTTGACTACTGCACCAGTCATTGACTCAGGATTTTCCTCATCTGGATAATCCTTAATTGAGACCTTAACCATATCGCCCATTTGAGGGATCAAGCCATTTTCAGACAAATAAACTCGGTATTTATGCAACTTTTTATCGTTACTCAAAGCATAGCCGATAAAATGACTGATTTTTCTTTGTTCATCAGTTAGCGGATGAAATTCACCAACTAACGTTTCCAAACCATGTTCAAGGATCTCTTCAACTTGACCTTCTGGTCCTTTACCATTCCAAGGATTACCACCAGCAGTGATCTTTACTTTTACTCGGTCACCATTAACGGCATACTTGGTATAATCTGCGGCAACAAAGACGTCGTCCGCATTTTCATCATCTAATCTAACAAAGCCAAAGCCTTTATCATTAGCTCTGAATTCACCTTCAACTTCAGTATTTTCTTGAGCTAATTGGTATTGTCCTTTGCCATCTGTAATAATCTTTTTATCGTGCTCTAAAAAAGAAAGAGCCTTAATTAATTCAGTAAAATTACCTAATCTATCACGACGTGCTTCACGTTCAATTTGATCTACACGAAATTGTTTTTGTGGATTATGGCGAAAAATTTCTAAAACGCCGGCCAAAATTTTTTCGTTTTGTGCCATGCAGTTATTCTCCGATCTTTAAATTTAATAAAAAAAGCCTCCCCATCATATTTTGATCGGGAGGTACAAAATTTATTTTGAAGACATATAAGCTAAGATAATAGCAAAGACGAAAAAGAGTACCAATAAAACTGAGGTTACCTTTTCCATAAATGCTTCAAAACCACGTTTTTTGGTTTGCCCACTAAAAACGGCACCGCCAGATAAGGCGTTCAATGCATCTTGTTGTTTTTGTGGCTGCATCATTGTTGCAATGACAATTAAGATTGAAACAATGATTAGTAGCGTCATAACTAAATTATACAATGCGCTGCCTCCAATACACACATACGATTTACTTACCAAGTTTATCACAAATTACTAGTTTTTGCAGTTATTTTTTTAGTTCAGGCGCATCTGTCTTGAAATCTTTTTGCGTCGTTTTACGATGATTTTGATACCACAGTGAAGTTTTGCTTGGATTATCAAACAAACGTTTTAAAGATGGCGCCTTGTTATAGTCGTAATCCTTCGGCTTGACTCTAGTAAACCATTTTGGTTTATAGAATCGGAGCAGATTGCCATTAATTACACGATCTGACAAAGACAGCTGTGTAGTTACGGTGTTAGAAATTGCAGTTAATTTTTCTTTTAATTTCTTATTAGGTTTGATCCTTTCGCCCGTCTTGGTGTCATAATAATCGCTACCCACCTTAGAATATTCCGGAGTGATAAAGTCACCATTTCTTTGTGCTACAATTTGCGGTGCATTTTTGCTTAGCAAGTCATAGCCAAATTGGATCGTATCTTTGTCTTTGATCCCCAGCAAGTTCAGTAAGGTTGGTAAAACATCGATTTCACCGCCGTAGGTGTGATTAATGCCACCCTTTAGTCCTTTCATATGGAACATCAAAGGAACTCGCTGGAACTGCAAATTATCAAAGTCATTAAACGAATCTTTCTTAAGCAATTCTGCACTAGCCTTATGGTGATTACCTGAAATCCCATAGTGATCACCATAAAATACTACTAGTGTCTTCTTATCTAGGCCCGTCTTCTTCATCCAACGCATAAATTCACCAATTGCTTGGTCTAAATAATGCGCGGTCTGCACATAACCATCAACTGTTTCATCCCCAGTATTCGTTTTATCAATCGTCTGATTCTTTTTATCGATATTATACGGATAGTGGTTCGTTACAGTAATCATCTTTAAATAAAATGGTTGTGGTAAACGCTCAATGTACTTGATTGACTGATCAAAGAAAATTTTATCTTTTAAGCCATATCCGATATAGTAGCTTGGTTTGTTCTGATAGAAAGACAGTGGCATAAAGTATTGGTAGCCAAATGACTTATAAGCATTATTTCTATTCCAGAAGGAGCCAGCACCACCATGCATTACAGCAGTAGTATAACCAGCTTGTTGATGCAAAATGGCTGGAGCACTTTCAAAAGTATTAGAAGTACCATACGTAGACATTGCACTACCTGATTGTAGTCCGTATAAAGAATTTTCAAGCATCATTTCGGCATCAGAAGTCTTGCCTTGTCCTACTTGATTAAAGAAATTATCAAAACTAATGGTGTCTTTTTGATGATAAATCTTATTCAGATTTGGCGTTACCTCTTTACCTTTCCATTTGTAGCCAATCAGAAATTGTTGAAAACTTTCCAAATGGATGATTAACACATTTTTTCCTTTAGCCACGCCGGTGTAAGCGGGATTAGGTTTAACGTAATTTTCTTTTAAATAGTTTCTAACAGACTTCAAATCAGAAACATTAGCTTTGGCCATCTGTGCACTAGTTTGTGCTGTCTTATAGCCATCATAAATAGCATATTCATTGATTCCCAGATATTTGACGATGTAATTATTATCAAAAGTTCTCGTCAAAAGTCCAGAACGATCATTTTGGGCCATCAATAAATTCAGTCCCATTAAGCTGACAGCCAAAGCCTCAATTAACAAATTAACTTTTAGCTTCAGTGGACGAACATCCATCTTAATTACTTTGGTCGCCAATAACACGATAATTACAGCAATATCAGCAAAAGCTAAAAAATCGCTAGCTAGTGTAATTCCTGCAATACTTTTACCCAAATTATCGGAAGTCGAGCCGGATGTCTTAATAATTGAAAATGACAAAAAGTTTGAAAATTCACGATAATATAAAATATTGGCAAATAACCACAGTGTTAGCAAAAAATCGATAACTAAAATAATCCAATAGGATTTACGTCCTTTAAAAAATAGCCCAATTCCCAGCAAAAGCATCCCTGAAGGAATCGGATTAATCAGCAATAAAAATTGCTGCATTGGACCAACTGCTCCTAAATTAAACTTAGTTAAATAGATAAAATAAGTTTTAAGCCAAAACAAGACTAAAACAATCGTAAAAAAGCCTAACTTAGTCTGTGTCAGCCACCTAAAAAAAGATTTAGTGTGTTCCACGCGCTTCTGCTCCTCTCATTACGGTAATTTATCTTACTACGAAATTTAGTAAGACACCGTTGTTTTAATAAAAATTAATCATTTTTTGTGCTTTTTATTTTTTTCGGCTTAAAAATCCAGCCTAAGATGCCGAGAAGCATACCGAAAAAATATGTTGAAAAGCGCCAAATAAACATAGCCAAAATTAACGCACCATGTGAAGAAATGAAGGTGGAGAATAACGTTTGGAAACTATATTCTGCCCCTCCTGACGCACCTGGAATAGGAATGATCGCCATAAACATGATAATCATTATATTCATTTGCGTAACTTGATACCAAGAACAAGGTACATTTAGCGCTGTTAATACCATAAATGGAATGGAGTAAAAGAAAAGTAGCTGCAATACTGTTAAAAGCGAGGCAACAAATAATTTCTTCTTTTCTTTTTTTAGTTTCTGACTCTCTGCATAAAAAGTATCAATCTTTTCTAAAGTAGCCTTACGCCACTTCTCAACTCGTTCCTTTTTCATCATTTTTGCCAACAAGTCCATTAACCAATTAGTTGCCTTTTTAGTAAAACGATAAGCAAACATAATTGCCAGCAAAAAGATAATTGAACTAACATGAATCAAAAAGCCAATTGCAATAAAAATTGCTAAACCAGCGAACTTAGTCATTACCATGTGAAAGCCAAAAATAATTGTAAATACATAGGCAAACAAAACAACGATCTGATAAATAATAAATTTCATCAGCAAAATTGAGGTGGAACGGCCACCTTCCATGCCCATTTGAATCATTGCGGCTAGCTGTGATGGTTGTCCACCCGTGGACATTGGTGTAATTGCATTAAATAGAGCTTGAATAATTGGAATTCGCAAAAACGACCAAGCTGACCTTTTAGGCTCTTTCTTTCGATGAGCTAAAGTAGCTAAGATACCGGCTTCACATACATAGGACAAAAGCATTAAAGCAAAAACCATGATTAATGCAAAAATATTCAGGCCATGAGCTGCCCGTAATATTTCCGATATCGGTGTAGCTTTTAAATCTGCATATAGCACAAAGGCACTGATTGCTAAAACAACCAGAATGCCCCACAAATGTTTTTTATTCATTAATGTATTTGGCCTAGCTCTTTTCCTAATTCATATTGCTCATGATAAAATTCGTCCCAAATTTTAGCTAAATGATCTTCTGAATACTGTTGACTTGCCTTACGCGATAATTCGCTGTATTTCTGCAAAGTTTGTGGATTGGCAACTACTTTTTGCAATACTTGATTCATTTCGCCAAAATCTTTCCCGCTTAGATAATAGCCATCGATAATTGCCTTATAAAGATCAAGGTCACGCAATAATACTGGTGTTCCACAACTGAATGCTTCCAAAACTGACATTGGGAACAATTCATCATATGATGGAAGAACAAATAAGTCTGCAATATTTAAATACTTAACTAACTTCTCTCGCTCTACAATTCCCGCAAACGTCATATTCTTAGGTGGATTGTCAACCATTTCTTTGTAATGATCATAGCCATCAGTGATTTTGCCAAACGAAAAACCGCCTGCCCAGATAAATTGAATATCAGGATTAGCTTGTGCCATCTTAACAAAGTCATCGATCCCCTTGCGTTCCTGTACTTGACCATCACCAAAAACAACAAATTTATCAAGTGGAATTCCTAATTCATGACGAAATGCGTTTTTGCTGGCCAATGATTCTTCATAAAATTCTGTTTTTGAAACAAAATTAGGAATATATCTAACCTTGTTCCGATCAATTCCATAGTTAACCAACTTATCAATAAAGATTGGATTAACTACAACAATTTGATCCATGCGTTTATAAAAATCAATTACATATTGATAAAAAACTTTTTTAGCTACGCCTGGCAACTTAATTGAGCCTTCTAATGTATCTGGTAAAAAGTGAACATAGCCAATCTTCCTGCCACGTGCTGGTGAAAAACTATTTGCGTAATAGGTTGGATTAATCGTGTGATAATGCGTTAAATCGCTATTGCCATATTTGTTAATCGTTACATAAAATTCGTCTACTAAGTGCGTCCTCAGAAGTTTAATCAATTCATTATAAGCTGAACCTACACCCTGTCCTTTAACAGAATCAGCTTGCGAGAACATATTAATTCTAATCATTTAGTTCCTCTTTTTAGTCTCCTCATCATGCTTAGTTTGATAGTGATCAATTGCATACTGATAAAAATCAGACACATTTTTAGCAAATTGATCAGCTGAAATCTTCTGTAATTTATTTTGCAAAAGTTCCTGCGGGATTCTTTTCGTCCCTTGCTTAAGCAAAGTAATAATCTCTTCTAACATTTCTTGTTGTGTAGTAAATGTCTGCCCAAAAATATCTTGATCAAAAATGTTTTCGGTATAGTCTGTGTCATAAACCACACATGGCGTACCTGCAGCTAGAGCCTCAATATAAGTCAACCCCTGTGTTTCTGTATCACTAGCTGAAACAAAAAGATCAGCCATTCGATAATAATTACCAACATCGCCATGCTCTACATTACCGACAAAAATAACGTAATTCTCTAGTGTTAATCGCTCTACCTGATCCTTTAACACATCAACATCAGGGCCATCACCTGCGATAACAAATTTCACATTAGGAAATTCATCAATAATTTCAGGCATTACGTTCAAAATATGATTAATCTTTTTTTCGGCTGCAATTCTACTTAAGGTTAAAATTACAGGCGCATCTTGATCAATTCCAAGTTCTTGCCGCACATCACGTTGAATATCGTTGTTCATGCCCTGCAAATCTACTCCAGTAGGAATCACCCTAATTGGTATTTGAACGCCATAGCGCCGTAATAATTCTTCAACTCGGCCACTAGGAGCAATACATCCATCCATATTTTTCAAATAGCTTTTAACAAATTGTCTAACATGATATGGACGAAGCAAATGCCCATTTAAAATATAGTGCAAGTAATCTTCATACATCGTATGGTAAGTGTGGATAGCAGGAATATCTAATTGATGAGCTACATATTTGCCAATAGTACCTAATGCAAATTCAGTTTGAGTATGAACTATATCAAGATTGACTTCTTTAGCTACTTTGGTTGCTTCAAATAGTCCTCTAAATGCTATTCTCCGATCGGTAAATGAGACAAAAGGAATACTGCTAAAACGAAATACATTCGGTTCTACAGTTCCTTTTTTCACGTTCGGATCAGTAGTAGTAAAAATAAATACATTATGTCCCTGCTTTTCCAACGCTTCTTTTAACGTTTTAATTGAAGTAGCTACGCCACTTATCTGGGGAAAATATGTATCGGTATAAAGACCAATATTCATTTGAGTACCTCCATATGTAGCATTATAAAGATTCCTGTATTCATGTGCAATTTATATAATAAAATGCTAACATTTTAAAATAAAAAAAAGCAATCCAATAATTGGATCGCTTCATAATAATAGCGGTGATCGGGGTCGAACCGATACGTCCGTAATGGACACCAGATTTTGAGTCTGACGCGTCTGCCAATTCCGCCACACCGCCATAATATTAAATTTTAAAATAATCAACTTATTCGGTTGATAAGGCGGAGGTCGGATTTGAACCGACGATTAAGGTTTTGCAGACCTCTGCCTTACCACTTGGCTACACCGCCATAAGTTATGAAATTATTTAGAATTGGGATAGCTGGATTCGAACCAGCGCATGTTAGAGTCAAAGTCTAATGCCTTACCACTTGGCTATATCCCAATACTAGGGCGGAATGTGGGAATCGAACCCACGCATGCTGGATCCACAAACCAGTGTGTTAACCCCTTCACCAATTCCGCCATGAAGGTAAACAGGGATAGTAGGAATTGAACCCACACTAGCGGTTTTGGAGACCGATGTACTACCTTTATACGATATCCCTATTATGGAGGAGGGTGGATTCGAACCGCCGAACTCAGAGAGAGCGGTTTTACAGACCGCCGCGTTTAGCCACTTCGCTACTCCTCCAGATGATGGCGCGGGACGGAATCGAACCGCCGACACAAGGAGCTTCAATCCTTTGCTCTACCAACTGAGCTACCGAGCCATCTTACGGTCCATATGGGATTTGAACCCATGATCTCCTCCGTGACAGGGAGGCGAGATAAACCACTGCTCCAATGGACCAAATTGCGGGAGCTGGATTTGAACCAACGACCTTCGGGTTATGAGCCCGACGAGCTACCAGACTGCTCCATCCCGCGATATTCAATTAAGGAGGATGTGGGATTTGAACCCACGCGCGGCAGAACCGCCTAACGGTTTTCAAAACCGTCCCCTTAAGCCACTTGGGTAATCCTCCATTGCTTAATGCCAAAAAATTAAATTGTGGCAATGACCCGTACGGGATTTGAACCCATGTTACGGCCGTGAAAGGGCCGTGTCTTAACCACTTGACCAACGGGTCATGTAACTCACTCAAGAGCACTTTATTATAATAACTAATCACATTTCAAAAGTCAAGAACTTTTTATTTATTTTTTTAATTAGCTATTACTATTGTGATCTCTCAATCACAACGTATTTAATATTAATAGATATTCAGTCAAAATGCAAGTACTTTTTTATTTTTTTGTTGTAAAACATTTATATCTATCTTAATACTTCAAATTAGCTAGAGCAAAACAGCTTCTCTTATCTTTAATTAAATGATCTTTATAAATTGTTCCATATTAAACTGCTTCTTTATATCACTATGAAATCCCCCACAAAATTATTTTTTTAATATAGATCATACAAGAAGAAATTTAAAACAATCGGCTCTCCCTATGTTATATACACGATTATTGACTTGAATCAATGTCCAAGACTTTTACCTAAAAGAAGTGTAATAATTGCCATTAAGTCATTCAAAATAATATGCATTTAGGTTTATCAATAACTCAAAATTAAGGTTTTAACATCTTATGACGTGTTTTCAATGCAGAGAGAACTTAACGAACTCATCTCCTTCCATCCACTATACATATGGTTGCATATAAGACGATACATTTGTAATTCCTTACTGTTTCAGCAGGTATTTACTCCTTTGTAAACGTCCCATACTCATAATATCATTGCTACTGGCTCTTAGTTCTAACACTTTCATCGGACTAAGAATGTCGCTCGGTACACAAAAAAACTGCTCTAGAAATTAATCTAGAACAGTTACTTTTCTATATAGCGGAGACAGAGAGATTCGAACCCTCGCACCGGAATAACCCGATCTACACCCTTAGCAGGGGCGCCTCTTCAGCCACTTGAGTATGTCTCCAATGGGCCTAAATGGACTTGAACCATCGACCTCACGCTTATCAGGCGTGCGCTCTAAACCAGCTGAGCTATAGGCCCATATAAAGCGGGTAACGAGAATCGGACTCGCGACTAAAGCTTGGAAGGCTTTCGTTTTACCACTAAACTATACCCGCACCTAATATAAAATGAAATGGCGCGGGACGGAATCGAACCGCCGACACAAGGAGCTTCAATCCTTTGCTCTACCAACTGAGCTACCGAGCCATCTTACGGTCCATATGGGATTTGAACCCATGATCTCCTCCGTGACAGGGAGGCGAGATAAACCACTGCTCCAATGGACCAAATTGCGGGAGCTGGATTTGAACCAACGACCTTCGGGTTATGAGCCCGACGAGCTACCAGACTGCTCCATCCCGCGATATTAATATAAAAGCCACATTATGGACCTTGTAGGACTCGAACCTACGACAGGACGGTTATGAGCCGTCTGCTCTAACCAACTGAGCTAAAGGTCCAAGCTTACAATTATAGCGGCGGGGGGGATCGAACCCTCGACCTCCCGGGTATGAACCGGACGCTCTAGCCAGCTGAGCTACACCGCCAAAATGTAACCAATCACCATTAGATTACAATCGGGAAAACAGGATTCGAACCTGCGACCCCCTGGTCCCAAACCAGGTGCTCTACCAAACTGAGCCATTTCCCGTTATATGCGCCCTGAAGGATTTGAACCTTCAACCTTCTGATTCGTAGTCAGACACTCTATCCAGTTGCGCTAAGGGCGCATCATCAATGCCGGGGATCGGAGTCGAACCGATACGGTTGAAACCAACCGCGGGATTTTAAGTCCCGTGCGTCTACCAATTCCGCCACTCCGGCGTGTTGATGAAAGCGGAAGACGGGATTCGAACCCGCGACCCCCACCATGGCAAGGTGATGTTCTACCACTGAACTACTTCCGCGTAATATAAATGCCGATTATACGACTTGAACGTACGACCCCCTGTTTACAAGACAGATGCTCTACCAACTGAGCTAAATCGGCATATTGTCAATATGTGGTTGGCAATACGGGTGGTGGGACTTGAACCCACACGTCCGAAAACACTAGAACCTAAATCTAGCGCGTCTGCCAATTCCGCCACACCCGCATATATAGGGTCATGAGCCGTGAGGGACTTGAACCCTCGACCCACGGATTAAAAGTCCGTTGCTCTACCAACTGAGCTAACGACTCGATATGGAGGATACAGGGCTCGAACCTGTGACCTCCTGCTTGTAAGGCAGATGCTCTCCCAGCTGAGCTAATCCTCCATATTGAGCACGGCAGCTTCCTTTC
>NZ_PCYU01000049.1:0-1984 GCF_002553775.1 Lactobacillus sp. UMNPBX16 | reverse complement strand
AAAAAGCAAGACAGAGGTAGTACTTTGAAAACTGAACAAAGTTTCGCTAAAAGTGTGCGGGTGTAAAAACCCAAACAAGAAGCGAAGTCAATTCGCAAGCAATAAATTTGAGACAAAGATCTTAAATAAGGAATGAGCAATCATTCAAACTTTTTAAAATGAGAGTTTGATCCTGGCTCAGGACGAACGCTGGCGGCGTGCCTAATACATGCAAGTCGAGCGAGCGGAACTAACAGATTTACTTCGGTAATGACGTTAGGAAAGCGAGCGGCGGATGGGTGAGTAACACGTGGGGAACCTGCCCCATAGTCTGGGATACCACTTGGAAACAGGTGCTAATACCGGATAAGAAAGCAGATCGCATGATCAGCTTTTAAAAGGCGGCGTAAGCTGTCGCTATGGGATGGCCCCGCGGTGCATTAGCTAGTTGGTAAGGTAAAGGCTTACCAAGGCGATGATGCATAGCCGAGTTGAGAGACTGATCGGCCACATTGGGACTGAGACACGGCCCAAACTCCTACGGGAGGCAGCAGTAGGGAATCTTCCACAATGGACGCAAGTCTGATGGAGCAACGCCGCGTGAGTGAAGAAGGTTTTCGGATCGTAAAGCTCTGTTGTTGGTGAAGAAGGATAGAGGTAGTAACTGGCCTTTATTTGACGGTAATCAACCAGAAAGTCACGGCTAACTACGTGCCAGCAGCCGCGGTAATACGTAGGTGGCAAGCGTTGTCCGGATTTATTGGGCGTAAAGCGAGCGCAGGCGGAAGAATAAGTCTGATGTGAAAGCCCTCGGCTTAACCGAGGAACTGCATCGGAAACTGTTTTTCTTGAGTGCAGAAGAGGAGAGTGGAACTCCATGTGTAGCGGTGGAATGCGTAGATATATGGAAGAACACCAGTGGCGAAGGCGGCTCTCTGGTCTGCAACTGACGCTGAGGCTCGAAAGCATGGGTAGCGAACAGGATTAGATACCCTGGTAGTCCATGCCGTAAACGATGAGTGCTAAGTGTTGGGAGGTTTCCGCCTCTCAGTGCTGCAGCTAACGCATTAAGCACTCCGCCTGGGGAGTACGACCGCAAGGTTGAAACTCAAAGGAATTGACGGGGGCCCGCACAAGCGGTGGAGCATGTGGTTTAATTCGAAGCAACGCGAAGAACCTTACCAGGTCTTGACATCTAGTGCCATTTGTAGAGATACAAAGTTCCCTTCGGGGACGCTAAGACAGGTGGTGCATGGCTGTCGTCAGCTCGTGTCGTGAGATGTTGGGTTAAGTCCCGCAACGAGCGCAACCCTTGTTATTAGTTGCCAGCATTAAGTTGGGCACTCTAATGAGACTGCCGGTGACAAACCGGAGGAAGGTGGGGATGACGTCAAGTCATCATGCCCCTTATGACCTGGGCTACACACGTGCTACAATGGGCAGTACAACGAGAAGCGAGCCTGCGAAGGCAAGCGAATCTCTGAAAGCTGTTCTCAGTTCGGACTGCAGTCTGCAACTCGACTGCACGAAGCTGGAATCGCTAGTAATCGCGGATCAGCACGCCGCGGTGAATACGTTCCCGGGCCTTGTACACACCGCCCGTCACACCATGGGAGTCTGCAATGCCCAAAGCCGGTGGCCTAACCTTCGGGAAGGAGCCGTCTAAGGCAGGGCAGATGACTGGGGTGAAGTCGTAACAAGGTAGCCGTAGGAGAACCTGCGGCTGGATCACCTCCTTTCTAAGGAAGCGAAGGATATGGAGAGCAGGAATGCTAAGAGAAGTATCCAGAGCAAGCGGAAGCACACTGAGAAACTTTGTTTAGTTTTGAGGGTAGTACCTCAAAAAGAGCTAGTACATTGAAAACTGAATATAATCCAAGCAAAAAACCGAGACAATCAAAGAGAACAGATTGTAGAGCGACCGAGAAGAGAATTCTTGAGTAAGGTCAAGTAGAAAAGGGCGCACGGTGAATGCCTAGGCACTAACAGCCGAAGAAGGACGTGA
>NZ_PCYU01000048.1:0-21621 GCF_002553775.1 Lactobacillus sp. UMNPBX16 | reverse complement strand
ACAAACTTCTTGACAGTCTCAAATTATATTTGGCATAAAATCCGATGATTTTAAGTAAAAAACAAATAAACATAATTGAAAGATTATAACCATAATAAAAGCTGCTATTACATTATCTTTAAAAGAAAAACTAGTTAATATAGGTAAAAAAGTACTAAGTAAAAAATCTCTAACCCCACTATTATACTTATTTTTAATATAAATTACTTCTTTTCCCTGATGCCTAGTAAAATTTTTCAATTTACTTATTTGACTGATTAAACAAACTAGGGAAATGATTTGAATTGCCACAATAGAAATAAAACTTATTTCAATGAACCTAAAACATAGAGTGTTTTTATTATCCTCTACTAAAGTAAACCAAAGTATCATCAAAGAGTTCAATGGTAATAATGATGATAAAAAATATGAGTACTTAAATAGCTTATTTGTAAATAAAAACATATTAATCACTTCCTTCATAGTTTTCTTAAAATGATACTCCATTACAAACTAATGTTCAAGTGATACTTAATCAACTACGGATCGAAAAGTAAGTGTCAAACAACCAAATGTATTGAAAGTCCTTATAGCTAATAAAGTTAGTTCTATAATTTTTCCTGTTGATGACTTATCAATATGATAAGCTGTTAACAGATTTTTTATTGCATAAAAAAGGGAGGACATAGTCCTCTATAATAAAATGATATTATTTCATCAATTTTGCAATACTTCTTGATCCTGAATTGTCAAATTAAGTGCAACAGTTAGGCTATGAAGAAATATATTGCTTGAAGAGTTCCTCTGCTGTGTGATATTGGAGGATTCGGCGATATTTGTGGTTAATGGCATCAGTTGCCTGTTGAACATAAGCTTTTGACTTGTCTTTCATGCTCTTGCCCTTAGGGAAGAATTGACGCAAAAGACCATTGCAGTTCTCATTGGTGCCCCTTTCCCATGGAGAATATGGGTGAGCAAAGTAAATCTGGCAGCCCTTGATCTTGGTCATATCCGCAAACTCAGAGCCATTGTCAAACGTGATTGATTTAAACCAGGCAGGATGTCTGTCAATCTCCTTTTGAAGCAGCCTTTGGCATGTGCTTGCCCGATAGTCAGGAATCTTGATAACTACTTCAAAGCGTGTGGTTCTTTCAGTCAAAGTCATTAAAGCAGGCTGATTCTTGCGTCTGACGCCTTTAACCAGATCTCCTTCCCAGTGCAGCGGAGCTTTTCTGTCTTCAACCTCCTTAGGACGCTGTTCAATGGAATTGCCAAGATGCTTCTTGTGCAAAGCGTGACCGCCATGGCTGTGATGACGCTTGTTCCTGCGTCTTTTGAGCTTCATAGGCAGATCAATATTGCTTATGTCCAGCAAGCCCTGATCAATATAGCGATAGACGGTTGGTGTGCTGGGACAAGGGTAGCCTGGCATAGTCCTTTTGAATTCACCAACGAACTCATCGATGCTGGTGGCATCAAATTTAGCTTTAAAGCGTCTGGAGAGCATTCTCAAAAAGACAGCATAATGCTTCAATGGATTGCGCTGATAGCAGTTTTGGCGACGCTTCTCATAATAAATCTGTGCAGTATCAGCGTAATAGTGCTCATATAACAAATAGCTGCTGTCTCTTTGCAGGACGCTTCCGCGTTTGATTTCGCGACTGATTGTCGATTTATGACAGCCAACTTCTTGAGCGATGACAGTACGGGAAGTTATGCCAGAATCCAGCATTGCCTGAATCTGACCACGTTGTACGCTAGTTAATTGATGATAGTGTTTAGAAATGCTAGAATTTGAGTTGGTCATGAAGATCTTCCTTTCTTGATTTTTCGTCACTTCAAGTTTAGGTCTTCATGGCCTTTTTGTTTAACATTTAGTGTTGCACTTAATTTGACAATTCAGGGCCGTTATTCAATTTAATTTTAGCAAAAAATAAAAGGTGACCCACAACATTGACATATTGTAAGTTCATCTCCTACTTTAAGTTCCCCTATACACTCATATACTCAACTAATACTCAGGCTTCAATCTTCAACTTAACTTTACTTATAAGCCAAGCAAACAATCTTCCAAATATTAGACGACGCAAGAATTCCAAAATAATACAAATAATATAAATACCAATAACCGAAATAATTAAATTTAAAATCATTGCATTACTATTCCAGTACTCATTGCTATGGAATAATGTACGATACAAGAACTTATTAAAGAATTCGTTCACATCAATTAAATATACAGCAAAAGTGTACGTTGCTAAGTAATTTATGAATTTATTATGCTTAACGTTAATAGACCTAAATACCTGAAAAAGGGCCACACTGCCAATCAAATTAAAAATAAAGCAATAATCCCAAGCTCTTCCAATCTTCAAACTAAATATTGTGACCACCAAAGTACATAATAGGTAAACAATGAAAGGCTTTACAATTTGCTTATCTTCTTTATGATATTTACTGATATAAGCTCCTACCAAATACAAATAAACAAAATTAATAATTCCATAGCCTCCATCATTTACAGTTACCCTCGTGTAAAATGAAGGCCAAAAATAGAAGAAGAACAACCCAATACCTAATAGCCATTTATAACTATTCTGATTGATTTCAGAAATCATTTTATTTAAATAAGGTATTAAAAGATATAAAATACAATAAATTATTACAAACCACTGATTAGTAGTCGTTTCTAGTATATCCTTTCCCACAAAAATTGTGGTATTTTGAGGACGTAACACAAATACTGTTATCAGTGAAAGTAGCAAGCCCCAAAAGATCATGATTGCTACTAAATTTAGTACCTTAGCTATTCGAATATTATTCTTTTTATAAGAAAAATAGCCGGTAATAATTACAAAAGTATTTACAGCAATAATACTAAATGATTCTAATAAATGAGCTAAATAATAGTTAGATGAACCACTTATTACATGCTTTAATCCACCACCCATATTGCCATTAAAGTAATGCAAAGTTATTACCATTAAAATTAATACTATTCTTAATAATTCAATATTACTTTTTCTTTTTTTCATATGTTGAATTTTACCTTTTTACATTTTTTACTTAAAATATTTTGTCTACCACATTTGGATCTTCAACTTTTCGTGCAAACGCAAAATTAGTATTGATCTTAGATCTTAAATTTTTAGCATCCTCTATTGTAAAAACATATGGATTTCCTTTTTGCCAATCAATATACCTTAGCGCTTGTTTATTATCGGATTTTGTTTTTATTTGCTTATCTTTAAATCGTTTTAAAATCGTTTGAACAATAATCTCATCAGCGCAACAACTATGCATGAACATACTTAAGTTGCTATTCAAAATCTCATCTACATATTGACTTTTAATTGAAAACCAATTGGGGCCTTTGTTTATCACTGATTGATTTCTTATTCTGTTTATTCCCAATATCTTATTGCACCGGCGTATAAAGTTAGCAATATGTCTATGTCTTCTAAAATCAATATTGGGATAAAAATACCCGATTCTAGAAATAGCATCTCTATATGTAAATTTTTCGTCAAACCCCAAATACACATCATTTTTAAAATATTCCACAAAATAATCTTTTGTCATCAATGGAATATCCATACTTGATATCAAATGCACGTAATCATACTTATTTTGTTTATTAACCTTTTTCAATAGAAGTAGTGTAGCTTTGATCTGACTATCACTCCCCCAATTTACAGCAATTCGATTTTTTATAAAATTAATATTAGAATTATGACTGTGTAATTTAGGAAGTTTGAATTTTTTATCCCAATGTATAAAAAAATCTATATCACTACTGTCTAAAATATCTATAGTCTTTTGAAGAACTTTGGCATCGGATCCATAGCCTATAACACAAATTGCATGTTTCATTTTATACTACTTTCCATTTTTTGTAGAATTTTTTTAGAATATCCAATAACAATTTCATTCCTTAAAATTAATAAGATAAATAAATATACAAGCACTGATAGAACTATAGACAAGATAGTATTAAGTACTAAAGAACTGATCAATTGGTTACAGAGTAGACAAACAACAACAATTCCAATCCCACCTATAACGGACGTAATAAAGTTATTGAATACACTCTTCGATAAAAGCACTTTGCGAACAATATCTCTTGAATAGTAATAGTTCATTACCATCATACAAAACTCTGCTAACACGGTTGAAATTGCAGCTGCATTTTCACTTAGATAAGGAATGAATAACAAATTAAATATTACATTTATAATTGCACTTGTGGTCATACTTGCAAGAACGTATTTTTCCCTCCTCGCTGGAATAAGCACACAGTCGTTTAATATCCAAGAGAGTATGCAAAACACATAGGCTAAACACAAAATTTGTAAGGATGTGGTTGCACGCAAATATTTTTCTCCGGCTACTATTAACACTACCGTCTTTGATATCATAAATAAACCAACAGATGCAGGAACGGTTAGTACAATCAGAGTCTTAGTAAGATTTGAGAGAATGTTATTATATTGCTTTAACTTGCGATTTCCAAACAACATTGCTAATCTAGGTACAGTTACTATCAAAACAGCTGAGATAACTGTCTTTACTATGCTATAAACTTTTGCTGAGACACTATAAATTCCAACTACATATGAATTTTTCATTAAGCCTAATATAGTCACATCAGAATCTAAATAGATCATATTAGACACAGCTGTGAAAAATAATATTAAAATCGGAATTAGATGTTTTTTCCAATCAACCTTAAGAACAAATCTCACATCACAAAAATGAAAAGAATGGATAAAATTCAGTAAATTTGCTCCTGCTGAAGAAAAAACGGTGATCGCTGCATAAATCAAATAATCATTCTTATCACGGACAAAAAGAAACAACAATATTAAAGAAATGATTTGAAACAATATGCTTCTAAATGTGATATACGTATAATCCTCAAAAATTTGATATATCCATTCTAGTCCTATGGTATTAAAAAATATTTGTATACTAAATATTAGAATACATAAAATGTAATTTCTTAATTGACTAAAAATAACTAAACAGACAGCAAGCAATACATAAGCTATTATTGTAGAATATATATTTATTGTAAAAACTTGACTTGCAAAATTACTTATTAAACTTCTATTTTCTCTTAAACGTGCTCCTTCCCTAACTGCATAAGTATTGATTCCAAGAGCAGCTATTAAAATAAAGTAACTAACTATTGAGCTAGAAAAATTATAAATTCCGATTCCACTGACACCAAGCACTCTAGAAACATATGGAAAAGTTATTAAGGGAAAGATTATATTAAGCATTGTTCGAATGCTGTTTAAAACTGCATTAATTCGTAAAGATCTTCTTTTCAAAATTCATTAAACCCTTTTTAAAATTATCCCAATCTAAAGTTAGGACATTAGATAAAAATCAACAACATTAATTACTGGCCTTTTACCTAAATAATTTTTTTACAAATTTCACTTTGAAATTTTTCATCTTCAGGCAATTCAATATTCTGATCATAATTAAATTCAGCTGTATGTTTGTTCTTTAACTTAACCTTATTAGTTACTCCCATCTTAAACCATTCGTATTCAGAATCGATGTGCCCTAAATCTATCAATTGATTATCTAACATATTTAAATCATTAACAATTACTTTTGCAGTGGGTCCTAACATCAAAAGCACAATTCTATCTCCGCTGTTTTTAATAATAGCACTTTCAATTTCTTGAAGCCTAGAATACGAATTCTTCGATGGACAAATGATTCTTTTCACTGATTTTGCACTATTAAACAAATCATTTCCTTCACCAGCCCTAGTATACTCTCCCTCCACGATTAAAATTTTTTTACCAGTCCAAATTTTTTTTAATGAAGCAAAGAAATTTTGAGAATTACTTTTATCTTTTAGATCAATATATGGTCTAGAAATAAATGTTGAGCCGTATAAGTTGTTAGTCTTTTCTATACGTTTCAAAAAAGATCTATTTTGAACAAAAAATCTTCTATAAAAAAAAGTATTTGAACTGTCAGTATATCTATCAAGTCCTTCAAATACATCAGGTAAACAAATAATTGTATTACCGTAGCTGCCTTTAAGAATAATCTCTTTTAGTTTCTCAGATAATTCTGGATTATAATCTTGATAAGCTATATCTTTTCCTCTGATTAAGTCAAATTCTCCATCACCAAATCTTATAACTGAACAATTTTTCTTCAATATAGTATCTAGAGTTTTATTACTATCTTCAACTTTAATATTAAATTTCATTCTCTTACTTAAAAATTGATAAAACATACCCTTTACATTGATCATAGTATCTCCAATCATTTTTAAACACTTTAACTAAAAATTTATCTGGACTTTCTTTTATTTTTATAGATCTTATAAGTTATTTTATGTGCATTTAGCAATAATAATACATACAAAATTCTCTTATTATTACTAGTTATATTTCTGAATTTTAGCTCTTTAAATTGTTTATTTTGCTTTATTTTTAGCCATGTCTTTCTAAAAGAACTAATATCATCTTCACTTGATCGTAAAGCTAGTGAAATAGCTCTCATAAACAGAAAAGTCCAATTTTTGTCAAATCCGCAATCTATTACCTGACTCAAACTTTTAACCAAATTGAAGTTTACTTCCCAACTATCATCTCTAGCTTTCCTAGATAACGTATTAGTTAAATATATATCATTATCGTAACCAGCGTATGAAATGTATTGAATCATTCTACATTTTGATAGATATTTAAATACAAAAATAGTATCTTCCCCAAAATCCTTCTGCTCATCAAATTGCAGATTATATTTTTTTATTATCTCACTTTTGAACATTTTAGATACGGGAAGCCCAATATATTCAAAAGTATTCTCGTCAAAAAAAGTATTCCATGATTGAAACATAAATTGCTTTTTAGGTGGCTTGACCGTTTTAACAATACTATTATTTTGTAAAACTTGTTTATATCCCCCGACAACTAGATCATAATTACTGTACAACATAAAAGTCTGAATATAGTCATTATCAATATAGTCATCTCCATCAACAAAGAATATAAAATCTCCCGTTGCTAACCTTAAGCCAAAATTACGCGCAGAAGATACTCCTTGGTTATTCTGATGATAATATACAAATCTCTCATGTTGTTCACAAAACTCTTTAGCTATCTTACTTGAATTATCAGTCGAACCATCATCAATTACAAACACTCTGATGTCTTTGAAATTTTGTTTATTGAGGCTTTCCAAACATCTTTGAATAGTGTCAACTTTATTAAATACAGTTACTATCACACTTACTTTATCGTGCATAAAATATCTCCTACCACCATTATTTCATTTTCACGGTCTTAGCATCTTTTTCAGAGTTAAATCTATAATGTATCAGTGCAATTGTTGTCAATATAATTGAAAATTCTAGATATCGAGTTAATCCATTAGCCATTAAAAGTTGTAAAAACAGTAAACTAATTACAAAATATGAATACAAATTTTTTCTAGTAATCTCAAAATATGAAATCACAAATATTGTAACGCCTAATATTCCTAACTCCATAAGAATCTTTATTAAATCTAATTCTAAGGTAACACCTAATGACTTACCAGTTAATCCCAAATTGAAAGCCTTAGTTAGATACTGAGTAGTAGATCCTAATCCATAACTTTCAAAACCATTTTGGAACAAATACCAAACTCGATAAGCCCGAGACATAGAAAAATTTACAACATCAAAATGCAGTGTATTCATAGTCCAAAAGTAATTTGCTGGTTTTAATAAATACAAATAAAATTCGCTAGCCATGATCCAAAATAATGAGCTAAGAACTAAAATTAGACCATTTATCTTTTTGGTTGTAAACTTAAAAAACACACATATAATAAGTATAATAGTTGATATTATAAACACTCTTTTAAAAGTTAAAAACACCAGCACCACCGACAAAAGGCACCAGATTTTATTTTTCCTATAATTATATATAAAGTAAATCGATGTAGCCCACGATAATAAAGAAACTTCAAAATTTTCAAATGGTGAATATGAATTTGAAAAGGAAATAGACAAAATATTTGACATAGTCAAGTTTGAATAATCAGTTGTTATTAAAAAACATAATGTAGCAACTAACAAACAAAAACGCATAAAAAATTCAATTTCTGCGTTTGACAAAAAATTAATTATTATGAATACATAAATAAATGGTACTAATAATCTTATACTCTCCCCTATTGTTCCCCAAGTAAACATGTCAGTTTGTATACTTTTAATAGTAGAAATTATCAAAAAAACTATAAAGACTAAAATTCCCCATTTCATTTCAAACAAATATTTAAACTTTGTATTCACTAGCCGCTTAGTTAAGATTAAATATAGTATTATCACAAAAGAAACTATAATAGGTAAGAGCATTATGGAATATGTTAAACCTGTTGAAATTTCGATATGCAAATAATCTAAAGCGTTACCTATTAATGTGATGCAGAAGGAAAATAATATTATTTTGTCAATCTTGATCTTCATAAACTAATTCTCTCAGATGATTTTTAATTATGCACAAGTCCACATTTACTTAAAATTGTTAATGCAAACACAAAACGTTTTTTTACCAAAAATAAAAAGAAATGTTGCTTAAAATTTAGCTTTTTCAATGGGTATGTATTTATATAACTAACAACTAAATCGTTTTTACACATTCTTTTAATTTCACTATAACTAGTAAAAATAGGCAATTTATTGGTTTGTAAAATACAAACTGATAGTGCTACGAATAGACCTTTTTTTAATCGTACCTTAGCGTTATCATCAAGATGTATTTTAGTGAGTTTTTTCTCCATATAACTATAAAACATAATGATTCTGGAAAAACGAGTTTTATCATATTTTTTAGAGAGCGATTTATCATTATATAAATAACAATATTCTTCTGAGTTAATGATTACAGCCATCTTTGAAACTTGATAATAATCACTATCCCACACAACATCCTCACTGATTAACTGACGCTCAGAAACAAATTTTAGGTTATATCTATCTATTAATTCTCGAGAATAAAGACAATTCCAAACCATTGGTTTTATTGAGTCACGAACTCCAGGCATACTCCCTAACATTCTAGGAAAAAGATTATTTCTTACTTCTTTATTTTTATAGACTTGTTGATTATACTTTTCACAAAATAATATCTTTCCAGCGTCATCAACCTGAACAAAGCCACCAATTACAGTATCAACCTTTGGATTATTAATGATTGGTGTAATTAATTTCAGTAAATAATCTTCTTTTATATAGTCATCACTGTCTACAAAGGTTATATAATTTCCAACAGCTTTTTTGATACCATAATTTCTTGTGAGTCCCAGTCCACTATTTCTCTTATGAAATACTTTTATACAGGAATACTGATTTGCATACATGTCACAAATATCTCCACTATTATCAGTTGAGCCATCATCAATCAATAAAATTTCCATGTTTTGATATGATTGTTTTAAAACTGATTCGATACATTTAGTCAAATACTTCTCAACATTATAAACAGGGATAATTACCGAAATTAAATAGTACATTCTACCTCTTCCTACACAACGATTATACTTATCAATTACATAAATATATTTATTTAATAAATCTAGCAGGTATTCCACCATAGACTCCTGCCCTATCCAAACTTTTTGTCACCACAGCATTGGCACCAACAATAACATGATCAGTAATATTCACGCCCTTCAGCACGACTACATTGGTCGCTAGCCAACAATTTCTCCCAATATAAATACTTGATGCACAAAATCCTTGTTCGGCTATAGGTGTTTTTTTGTCTAAAAACCTATGATCATGATCATATAACGATACATTATCAGCAATTAATGTATTTTCTTGTATCATAACTTCTTTTCTTGCTATTATTCTACTGTAGTTTCCAATATAAACATACGGTTTCAGATTAATAGTGGAGTTCTCCAAACCTTTTATTTGGCAGTGAGGACTAATATAAGAGTTCTGATTTAATATAAGTTTAGAACTTGGACCTATATCAATTTTTGCACTCCAAGCTATATAAGGTGGATGTTCATGGGCTTTTTTTGTGCGTAATTGAATGATAATTCTATTTTTAAATCTTATCTTTAACAGTAATAATCTTAGATAATTGAAGCCCCATTTAAGTATTTTTTTTATGCTCATATTTTTGTTTGATCCCAATTCTATATAGTTTCATCAATTTATCTGCACAATTATTTATTTCATATTTTTCAGTATAGATTGTACTCTTTCTAGAAATTAAAGTTTTTCGTATCCTTTTAATCCACTCGTCTGGATCCAGTGGTGCAAACTCTAAGTTCTTACTTATTTGAACTTCTTTAGGAATTGTGTTTGAAACTATGCATGGAAGATCTGCATATTGTGCTTCAACTGCCACCATGCCTAAACCTTCCCATTTAGATGGAAAAAGAAATATATCAAATGCTGAATAATAGCCTGCTATGTCTTTAGATGCAGGTAAAATGGTAAAATGTTTTTTTAAACCTTGTTGTTCTATTCTCCTTGAAAAATCTTCTCCACCATCACCGATTAATAGAAAATGATATTTTTTCAAATTTAAACTTTTAGCTATCCGAATTAGAAAATCTTGATTCTTTTGTTCAGAAAACCTTCCTATATTTCCTAACAGAATGCAATCCTTGGAGAGCTTCAATTGCTTTCGTATATTCAATCGTTTGATTTTATCAAATTGAAAATCTGATACCTTAATGCCATTGTTAATAACATGAAATTTATAATTTTTATATAGCTTACTCCCTGCTAATCTACTTGCAGCAAAAAGTAAATTTGCATTTTTCAACATAGGTTTTAAAAGTATTTTATTTAACAACTCTGATCTATACTGTACATTATGCGTATGAACTATTAGTAGTGAATTTGTTTTTTTGCAAGCTAGTAATTCCAACAACATCGTTGAACTATTACCATGAATATGTATGACGTCGTAGTTATTATTCTTTACAATTTTCCTTAGCTTTACTAGATATTTAAGTGGATTTTTTCCCCTTGGAATATCATAGAGCTTAGTACCATTACGTAAAGGCATCGTATCAAGAATATCTTTTGAAAAATTAGTTGAAACAATATCTATTTGATTGCTTTTGCTTAACACATTGTAGAAGTTTCTAATATGTATTGGTATTCCAGTAAGAGAAAAATCAACTGTACAAATATATAATATCTTCATACTAAACCATTTACTATCTTTTCTAATTCTCTATTAAATCGGCTGTTATTACTTTTTTTACTATAATCTTTTGTTCTGACAAATTCGCTATATTTTGTTATAGTTTTATTTAATTCATCTATATCATATACAGGAATGATATTATTCATTCTTTCTGCAATTAACTTAGTAAAATCAACTTGATGATTATTTACATGCTCATGAAATTTCTCTTGTCTAGGCACTACAATTGGGACTTTGCCAAATTGCAAAGCTTCAATAAAGCTAGATGGTCCACCATGAGTAATAACAATTCGAGCATTTTTTAAATTTTGCTGCATTTCATCAAATGACATCATTTTCTGCCATTTACAATGTTCTGGTTTAAAAGTGCTAAAACCTGTTTGCATGACAACTTCTTCTTGAATTGATCCATTAGCAACCAATGCATCCACCTTTTTAACTAGACGATTAAACGGCTGCTCATGCGTTCCAACAGTTACAAATATCATAACTAAAAAATACTCCCTAAATTAATAGCCTTAGGATAGACTTTCTTCATTTCTTCCCACTGAACGATAAACTTATCAGTAATCGGATAGACTAATTTACCTGTAATAGTAGGCTTATCATAGCGATCAAATACTTCAATATAGATTGTTTTAGCGCCCATTAACTTACCAATGTAGAAAAATGGAACTGCTACAGCAGCTCCACTTGAAATAATTAAATCAGGTTTTTCTTTACGGAGTACCTTAATAGCCAAGAAAGTATTTTTAATTAAGTTCTTAAGATTGCGGTTAGTAGGATAATAACATCCATACATCTTCTCACCTTTAAGTTTGCTTCGAGCATCTTCTTTATCAAAAGTTACCCAAAAACGATCCTTATTTTTCCAAAAAGGCTTTAACATGTATAAATGTGTTAAGTGTCCACCACTAGAACCAACTAAACAAATTTTCATAATATTTCCTCTGTTAAATGCAATCTAATTTGCTCATCTGACCATCAAAATTAATCTTTTCTCTGAGTACATTTGCTTTAATTTCATTTTTCAACTTATCATTTTGGTATAATTCTTCAATACTTCTAAATAAACTATTTTCATCAAAATGAGCCACTATTCCATTCTTTTTATCTGTTATTTGTTCCTTAAAAACAGGCAGATTCGAAACTATAATTGGTTTATCTAATGCTCTAGCTTCTAATACCGATAATCCATATCCTTCATGCCTTGAAAATTGAATATATATATCACAATTTTTTATATATGGATATGGATTATCTCGTCTTCCCAATAAAATAAAATTATTACTTAAATTTAATTTTTTATTAATTTTTCTAATTTATACCTATCTTTGCCATCACCTATAGCAAACCACTTAAACTTGATCTCTTTGTCACATAATTTTTTAGCAGCCTTGATTGATACGTCATATCCTTTTTGCTCAGTCAATCTTCCAACTGTTACAATATTAAATGTATTTTTTGTGAATTCTGTAGGATAAAATTCTGTAGCTTTTTTTCTAATATTTTCTATGTCTATTACATTATAAAAAACATCAGCTTTTTCTTTATATTGAGGATATATATTTGTAAATGTCCTTTTTATTGCTTGGGATACGCCAAATATTTTGTCATAAACATCAAAATATTTATCCACATTTATTATCCATGGCATTTTTTCGTCATGAAGCCAAAATGCTTTTTTATTTGCCTTAACATTTAATGCAACAAAGGCAGTAGTAAATGATCCATAACCATAAAAATCAATTGCCATATCATAATTTGGTAAACATGGCATTTTACAATGCATGGCTAAATAATCATAAATTGGGAAATATTTATTTAATTTGATTTTTTTTATTATCTTTCCAGGCAATGCATACATTGAAGCAAATAAATAATAAAATTTATTATCAAATTTTATATACTTAATTTTGATTTTTTTCTTTAAACGATATCTATACTCCATATCTTTATCTAAAAGAAGTAAAGTTACGTCAAATTTGCTTTCATCCAAATGATTTAAAAATTCAATAAGTGCGACTTCAGAGCCACCACCGCCTAATGATTTAGCAACTACAAGCAGTTTTTTCATAATTTTAATACGCTCCATTAGGATGAATAACCACCCCAATTGTCTTAATAATCAACTTAAAATCTTCCCACAAGCCGGAATGGTTGATATACACGATATCTAACCAAACCATCTCGTCGAAGTCCGCTTCACTACGGCGTGTAACCTGCCATAGCCCGGTACAGCCTGGCATAACTAGCAAACGTTGCTTATCATAGTCAGTGTACTCAGCTACTTCACTTGGCAATGGTGGACGAGGACCAACTAATGACATGTCACCAATCAAAACATTCCAAAGCTGCGGTAATTCATCAAGACTGTACTTACGAATCGTGTGACCAATCTTGGTGATTCTTGGATCATTTTTGATCTTGAACATCGCTCCGTCAACTTCGTTTTCGTCTTCTAGTTGATCTAGCATTTGGTCAGCATTCACAACCATTGAACGGAACTTCCACATCTTGAATGGCTTTTCATCCTTACCAATTCGCTCTTGCGAATAAAAGGCCGGGCCACCATCTTCATGTCTGATTCTTATTATTAAAAACAAAAACAACGGAGATAATATAATTAATCCCAATGCACTGGCTAGTATATCAAATACTCGCTTAACTGTATGATATACGGGCCGTCCCTTAACTTTTGCCGGATTAACCTGTAGCTTCTCCATTACCATCATATTCCTCTTATACTCTAATCTCTGATCTATTAAATACACTCTCTGTTAATATTACCACGCTCTATGCAGCTTAGATGCAAACTTGCATATTTACATCAAAAATTAAAATAACCAGAACTTCTTTTTCTGCTTCAATGGGTGCCAATCCATCTGAACTGGGTCACCATTGATAATGCTGCGAGCATTATCTTGCCACTGTTGGGCCAAGTCTTGGCCGAATTCGTGGCTCATCTTTTGGTAAGCTTCGCTTAATTGATACTGTCTTCTCGGTAAGTCATGCGCATCCGAAGCAAAGGTGCATCCCTGCCCCGCTGCAATCAACTTACGTGACATCTCTTCGATCTTCTTGCCAAAGATTCCTGTATAAGAACTAGCAGTGATCTGCACCAAGCAGCCTTGTTCCAGCATCCCTTGCAAGATCTCGGGTTCCTTCAAGATGCGGCTATTGCGCTCCGGGTGCACGATAATCGGAGTCACCCCACGCTGCATGATCTTGAAGATCGTGTCTTGCGCATAAGTTGGCACGTCCTCACTTGGAAATTCCAACAGCATATAAGTACCGTCTTCATCGCAGAACAGGATATCATCGTTATCAAGCGCATCAATTAAGTCACCCGACAAGCGAACTTCCTGCCCTGGGAAAACCGTCAACGGCACCTTGGCCTCATCTAGCTTCTGTTGGTAGAGATCAGTCAGCCAGACGATATCATCCTTATGGTTAGTGTAACGACCATTCAGTGTATGCGGCGTACAAATCGCATGCGTTACGCCATCTTTGACCGCAGCCTTGGCTAACTTAATTGAAGTGTCCCAATCTTTTGAGCCATCATCAATGCCAGGCAAGATGTGGCAGTGAATATCGACTAAAACCATTATTGATCGTCACTCTTTTTTCTACCGAACAGGCCCTTTTTCTTCTCAGCGCCATATCCATAACCATAGCCATACCCGTAGCCGTAACCATAGCCACCGTTTTCAGCTCTAATATCGTTCATAACGTAGCCTAGAATTCGAGCCTTAGCAAACTTCAGCATTTGCACTGCTCTAGTAATCCCAGCCTTTTGCGTAACGCCTTGACGTACTACTAAGACTACGCCGTCAAGGTGACTAGCCAACTCTTGCGTATCGGATACTTCAAGAACAGGAGCTAAGTCAATGATAACCATATCGTAATGTGACTTAACCAATTCAATGAAGGTTTCCATTCGGCGTGAACCGATTAATTCAGCTGGGTTAGGTGGAATTGGACCAGAAGTCAAGATTGACAAGTTATCAATTCCACTTTCTTCAACTACATCATTTAAGTTAATTTCGTCAGCTTCTGAAGTAAGAACAGTTGTCAAACCAGTATTGTTCTTAACGTTGAATGTACTGTGCAAAGTTGGACGACGCAAGTCGGCATCAATTAATAAAGTCTTGCGTCCAGCTTGGGCATAAGTAATCGCTACGTTAGCAGTTACAGTTGACTTACCTTCGCTAATGTTGGCTGAAGTAAAGGCTAAAGTATTAATTTCTTCATCAACTGCCATGAAGTTAATGTTAGTTCTAATCGTTCTAAACTGTTCAGCTACCGCACTACGAGGATCAGCAACTGTGATTAATTTGGCACCATGCTTAATCGTATCATCGGTACCACGTTTTTTTCTAAATAATGACATTCGCTTCTCCTTTCCTATACTCGACGGCTTCTACGCTTAGGACCATTAGAATTATTTTTCTTTCTTCTAATAGTAAATGATGATGACACATGGAAGTGGGAAACTTGACCTAAGTCAACCAAACCTAAGTTATCAGTCAAGAATGCATCGTCCTTAACTGTAGTGTCGGTCATTTCACGAATTAAAATTACGGCAAAGCTTAAGACCAAACCGATGACAAAACCAGCTAAAGTAAAGAGCTTCACATTAGGTGACGATTGACTGCCATTAGTAGCTGGCGCAACGATCGTAACGTTGTTAATGTTCATGATGTTAGGAATTTGATCTCTGAATGAACGCGCTACAGCGTTAGCTTCAACCTTTGCCTTTTCAGGTGTATCTGCAGTAGCAGAAATTGAGAAGACCTGTGATTGTTGTTGGGTATTAACTGAAACGCTCTTAGCTAATTCGCTAGTAGAAACGCTGTAGCTCTTACCGCTACGTTCAACTACTTCTGGTTGAGCCTTTCTTACCAATACTCGGCGGCCATCTGCATTAGTCTTGTACTTAGCAGGTTTAGCCTTTTTTACCACTCTAACTGGGTTAGCTAAACGATTAGAAGCATCTTGCAAAATAACGTGACTAGTTACAATATCCTTATAGGTAGTAACCATTTGCATGTTGGCTTGTTGAGTATTATATGCCGCATTCGGGTCATTCTTGTTAGCCTTTTGGTTAACCAAGATCTGTGCATTAGAAGTATACTTTGGTGAAATAATAAAATTAGCGACGCCCCAGCCGACTAAAGCCAGACCGACACTCCAGATAATCAATGCCCAGATGTGGCGACGGCAAATTTGTAGCAATTGAGTAAGATCAATCGTATTTTCAGTTTGCTTTTGCTCTTGTTCCATTTACCTTTTCCTTTAATAACGATTAACGATTCATAATATAGCTAGCCTTGTTAGCAGCTACCTTAACATGTGGCAATTCTAGCGCCGTTCTGATCTTATCAGAAACTCGTTGACGCTCTTCTCTACTTACCACTTCAATTTCCATAGTGCCAAACTTAGGGTTTTGCGTTTCTTTACTTACACCCTGAGCATGATCTTGGGAAAGATTGTTAGTGGCTTTTCTGTAATCCATAGCAATCTTGTACATTTGATTCATAGTCAAGTCAGTCTGCATCTCGCTAGAAATGGAATTCAAGAAACTTGAATTAAGCAAAGTTGAAGGTGAAACAGACTTCTTAAGCAAAGCCATAATTACCAAGCGGTCACGCTCTTGTCTACCATAATCCTGACGAGGGTCACCATGACGAAGTTGAGCAAATGCTAAAGCCTTTTTACCATTCATATGATAAGTCTGGCCTTTGACAAAGCTATAACCCATATTGTTGAAAGTTAATGGAGAAGTTACATCAATTCCCCCAACTTGGTCAATTGCCTTCTTCAAACCACCCATATTGATCATGATGTAGCCGTCAATTGGAACACTGTAATATTTATCAAGTGTCTTAATTGTTTCGCTAACCCCGCCTAATGTATAAGCTGAGTTAATCTTAGTTACACCATATTGTGGGTAATCTGGGAAGATTGCGTTTGAGTCACGTGGAATTGAGACAATGCTTGTACTATTGGTCTTAGGGTTGATCGACATCATCATGATGGTATCAGTTCTACCCTTCCAGTGACGACCCATGGCACCAGTATCTGTACCTAATAATAGGATATTAATTGGCTTTTTCTCATTCAGCAAATTATCAAGAGTACGTCCTTTATTACTCTTGGTAGTCTTAGCAACGGGGGTGTACATATTCTGCGTCGTATCACGCAAATTCTTGTAGATCATCCCGCAAACAAAAAGACCGACTACAATGATCACGCCAATAACAATCCAAAAACCGCGCCAGAACTTACGGTGACGACGGTGGTGATGATGGCGATGACGATGTATCGGTTTATTACTTGATTCTGCGTTATTTTCCATTCTAATCCTCTTAATCTTATAATCGTTATTATTATATACTCAAGAACCCATTTTGACCACCCTTAAAAGGTTTACATGCGGCAAATACTTTGAGTAGAAATGAAAAATGCATCCCTCAAAAATGGAATGCATGCTACAGAGTTAATGTATTTTCTATGTATGTTTGTTCCTTACTTTAATTTTATCAGTTTACATACTCATTCCAAGCTTCATCTTTCCATCTGACAGTCATCAATTATCCTCCAGAAGCTTGTGATGAGAAATTGAAGTCCCCTTTTTATATTCTTCATACCTGGTCTTAAGTACATTCATATTTTCATTACTGTAAAAAGGACTTGCTTTAACTTCAAATGGAATTTTTCTTTCATTAACTAAAGCTTTCGTAGCTATGTTAATCCAAACCGAAAAATTCAATCCCATATCCGCCAATAATTCTTCAGCCTCGTTCTTTAATTCAGGATCCATACGAGCTGTAATCTTTGTATCTTTCATTGTTGTTATCACCTTGCCTTACATTGTACTTACATTGTATCATATAAATAAGACTAAACTAGCAAAAAGCATCTACAACTATGTTAAGTATTGATAGGAGTTGATTAATTATGCTAAATATTGAAGAATCAATTAAAGAATTTGAAACATATTTTCAAGGCAAGCCTAATGAAGTTGAAGTAGTTACACGAACTATAGCAGTAGTGAATAAGAAAGATCAGCATAAAAATAAATAATTCTACTTGCATCCTTCAAAACACATCTTACGAGTGGTCATTTGACCGCTTTTTTTCTACCTCTTTCCAATCAATTCCACTTCTTTCCTTATTATAAGCATCTGTAATACAATAAACTTAACAACAAATAACGAGGTGTTTTTATGATTGATAATCAACCTAAAAAGACAAAAGCATATATCGCGGGCGTAAACTTAAACGACCCCAACTTCGACTACTACATGACAGAGCTAGCCAACTTGACTGAAGCAAATAATATGGAAGTAGTTGGACAAAGTTTTCAAAACGCAGAATCAATTGTCGCCGGAACTTACTTCGGTGTCGGCAAAATCAATGAAATTAGAACTATGGCTCAAGGCTTAAAAGCAAAAGTTTTAGTCCTTAATGACGAATTGACTCCCGTACAAATTCGCAACTTAGAAAAATTAACCAAAATGCGAGTTATTGACCGCACGGAATTGATCCTTGAAATCTTTTCTAACAGAGCGCGGACCAAGCAAGCTAAATTGCAGGTACAGCTAGCACGGCTGCAATACGAACTTCCCCGTTTGCATCCCTCCGAGAACAACTTGGACCAGCAGCGTGGTGGTGGCTTCGCTAACCGTGGTGCCGGTGAAAGTAAACTAGAATTGAACCGGCGGACAATTGGCAAGCAAATTTCAGCCATCAAGAAAGAATTGAAGGCTGTTGCCGGCCAGGAAGAAATCAAAGCAGCACGGCGCAACCAAAGCCGCATCCCTAAAGTCGCTCTTGTTGGCTACACCAATGCCGGTAAATCAACCACAATGAACGGACTATTGCGTGAATTTTCTAAAGAAGGAGCCGACAAGGAAGTCTTTGTCAAAAACATGCTTTTTGCTACGCTTGACACCAGTGTGCGGCGGATCGACTTGAAAGACAACTTTAGCTTCATTCTGTCTGACACTGTCGGTTTCATTTCTAAACTGCCCCACAACTTGGTCGAATCTTTCAAGGCTACTCTGCAAGAAACGCGTGATGCTGATTTATTAATCAACGTTGTTGACGCCTCTGACCCGAACATGGTCCAAATGATTCGGACAACACAGAACGTTTTGGATGAAATTGGCGTTAAGGAAATTCCGATGATTACCGCCTACAACAAGGCTGATAAGACTGATCGCAATTACCCACAGATCGAAGGCGACGACATTCTTTATTCCGCCATCGATCCAAAATCGATCAAACTACTGGCCGACTTGATCACCAAGCGCGTTTTTGCCAACTATGAAAAGTTTGACTTGATCCTACCACTAAGCGCAGGCAAGGAACTGGCTTACCTGCATGATCGCGCCCAAGTTTTACGTGAAGACTACCAAGACGATGGCGTCCACATCGAAGCGAACATCGCGCCCGACGACCAAGGACGCTTCCGTCAATATTTGGCCTAACTAGACTAGGAAAAAATATGAAAAAACATAATCTGCTGTTCCTTTTTGCCCTCACATTTTTGTTAGTTCCTACTAACACGCCTGTAATGGCTGCTAAATATAGTGCTAGTGAGGCAAAAAAGGTGCGCACTTTTCAAAAAAGCTATCATCGTTTGAGCCAGAAAAATTACAATCAGGCTACGCTCTTTGCCGTGCAGCCAAATTTTGGTATTCCTTTTTCAGCAGGAGTGCTTGACCCTGATTACATCAAAACTTCAATAGCTTATGTTAATTATTACCGCTCATTGGTTGGACTGCCTGATGACGCCAATTATGCTAATGATAACGTTAACGCACAACTTGGTGCTGCAGCGCTAGCTTCAGTTAACGCGGAGCAAAATCTGCGAGCTCACGGCTTACAAGGTTACGTCAAGCCTGGCTATATCAGTGATACTGACTGGGATACAGCGGAAAATACCACATTGGGCAATATCAATTTTTCAGAATCAACTAGCGGAACCACGGCTGGCGAGATCGTTACCGATCTGATACGTGAAGATAATAATATTGCAGGTAATGGCAACATTGGTCACCGTGGTATGATCCTGTCGACGCGAGCCACCCGAATGGGAATTGGTGCTGCCTATGGCACTGAAAATAATGTCTTGTATTCTGTTGAACATGGACTATTTGCCGATGATATTTTGCGTCAGCCTGTGAAAAGCCGAATCGTTTATCCAGCTGCCGGCGTTTTTCCTTACGAATTAGTTGGTGGTAAAACGCCATGGTCTTACTCAATAACCGAGCGAATTTCTGGTCAGCCGAAAATTTACATCACGGATTTGACCACCAAGAAAAAGCGGCAAGCGACACAGGTGCGCAACTTCGGCACTGCTCTTTATGGTGACGGCTACACAACAACGATCACTTACCGACCTGGCAAAACCAAGTTAATCAACACGCACAAGTACCGTGTACAAATCGGCAAACATTATAGCTACAGTTTCAGATTTTTCAGGCAAAATAGCACATTGAAAAATAAACAGATTGTAAAGCATCGAAAATGAAATACGTTGATATGCAAAACGGCTCAAGCAGTTGTACATCCTGCTTGAGCCGTTTTAGATAGTAACAAATATTGTAGTCTGTTCAACAATCTTCATGTAAAATAATACTCAGGTCTATTGCAGCGGTTAGCTACCGCTAAGACTTAGTAACTTTAGCATGGCTACACACCCCTCGATCAATTCTTAAGTTATGGAGGTGGAAGCTATGCATAATTGGGTAGACTGGAGAAGTAGGCTTCCAAATGATTGCTTGGGCTATTGCGTATGCGATTGTGCTGAATGCCTTAGGCGTTTTCGCTATTCGTTTGGCTATTGCGTATGCGATAACAAAAAAAGCTAATCACAAGGATTAGCCGAAACAACAGTCATCTTAAGTTACGATTGGAGTTAGCGACTGGTACTCGCTAGCTCCTTTTCTTTTATTATTTTAATATGATTTAGAATTTATTGCAATGTTTAGAAGCGCTTATTCTACGCCAATGACGTAACGCATGATGAATCAATAGCTTGTTATACCAAGCATAATTGTGCTTCATATAATTATAGGCGGTTGTAAAATTTTCCAGTTGGCTAGCCGCAATGAATTGATTGCGTGTCCAATGCCAATCCTGAGTAGGATAATATAAAATTTTCACTCGGATTACCCTTCCTACTGTAATAATTGCCCGATCATGATGATAACGCGTGCGAGCAACATTGAGGTAGCTACCAATTAAAGTATTGCGCCAGTATCGATTATGCAGATAATTTTTCTGCTATGAAAAATGTAAGCAAATGTATGACTATGTTTTATTTTCATACATTTTGGACTATTCGTGCTTTCCATTTCTCTTACCAACGTCTACGCTAGTATTCCGATATTTCAATTTAGAAGTAATCGCATTGACTAGCTCTTTT
>NZ_PCYU01000047.1:0-1733 GCF_002553775.1 Lactobacillus sp. UMNPBX16 | reverse complement strand
TAACAACAGACGATTTTACTATCAATCAGAGCTTGATCAGTATTTAGGCCTTGATCATAACGAGCCCATTGATAAACGCAAAATTGTGGCTTACGCGCGGGTATCTTCCAATGGGCAAAAAGACGATTTAAAAGATCAAGTTGCTTTTTTAAGGCAATTCTTGAATGCTAGAGGCATTATCGCCGATGAATATATCTCAGATATTGGATCGGGCTTAAACTATAAACGTCCTAAATGGCTTAAGTTGATCAAAGACATCGATGCAAATCAGATTAAAGAGATCTACGTTACTTATGAAGATCGCTTTATCCGTTTTGGCTTTAAGTTCTTTCAAGAATTTTGTGCTTGGCATGACTGTAAGATAATCGTCTTAAACAATGAGGATACTTCGCCAGATAAGGAGCTAGTGGAAGACTTAATTAGCGTTATTCATGTTTTTTCATGCCGTCTTTATGGACTGAGAAGGTATAAAAACAAAATAAAGAACGATCCTAATTTAAAAGAATAAGCGATGCATCTATAAAAGGAGGTGGATAAAATGCCAGAATACTATATAAAAACCAAATCCTATGAGCTGTTTCCCAACAAACAGATGAAGGCTGTTTTTGATCGCAATTGCGATTATCGGAGATTCTGCTGGAATGAAGCCTTGGCTTTGTGGAATGACGAATACGATATTAGGCAGCTGATGCTTGATAAAGAGATCAAAGCTGAACTGCGAAAGCCCAAGAGTCAACGCAAATTTACTGCCGAACAAGAAGAAATGCTTGCCAGCTATCCTGCGCCTAATTGGAAAGCCATCAGGAATAAACTAGTGGCAGAAAAAGAAGACTGGCAATTTAGCTATTCAGCCCATCTATTGCAGCTAGCCGTACAGGATTTGGGCAAAGCCTGGCAAAATTTTTTCAATAAGGCTCAAAAAGATTGGGGCAAGCCTAAATTTAAATCTAAGCGGGCTCCCAAGCAAGGCTTCAAGAGCGACCAAGCTAGAATTGTTAATGGCAAGCTGGTTTTGGAAAAGCCTCAAGGGTTGAAAGCAAATTGGCAACCAATAAAATTGTCAGAAAAGCCTTTTGATTATCCTACAGGAACAATGTCTTTCTATCGAGTAAGGGATAGGTATTATGTGGCAATTCCATATAAGATCCCCAAAGATAGGTTCGAAGTCAAAAAGAAAACAGGCAAAGCGACCGGGGTAGATATAAACGTAGGCCATTTCAATTATGAAGATGGTCAGCTTTTGATTATTCCTAAGTCTTTGACCAAAACATACAGCAAAATAAAGCATTATCAAAAGCAGCTGGCAAAGAAGCGAACAGTCAACGGTAGAATTAAAGGTGCGCAAAGCAAGAAATACTTGAAGACGAGAATCAAGCTTCAGGCATCCTATCAGCGTGCCCAAAACATTCAAACGGATTTAATGCATAAATTTACTACTGAACTGGTAAACAATTACGATCAAATAGCGATTGAAGATCTGGGAGTCAAAGGCATGCTTATGAGCCATGTGGCTTCAAAAGGCATGCATCGAAGCATGTTTGGCTTGTTTAGAAAGCTTTTAACATATAAATGCGAATGGTATGGTAAAGAACTGATTATTGCCAACAAGCTATATCCATCAACGCAAAGATGCGCAGCATGCGGCTTGGTCAAAAAAGGCGATGAAAAGATCACGCTGCAGGGCAATAAAAAGCATGGCACCAAGCATAACGAGTTTGTCTGTTATAATCCTA
>NZ_PCYU01000046.1:0-370 GCF_002553775.1 Lactobacillus sp. UMNPBX16 | reverse complement strand
GGCTTGGTCAAAAAAGGCGATGAAAAGATCACGCTGCAGGGCAATAAAAAGCATGGCACCAAGCATAACGAGTTTGTCTGTTATAATCCTAGCTGTCCTAATTACAATAAAAAGGTTGATCGCGACGAAAATGCCATGGCCAACCTAACGCTGCTAGTAAAGCATCCAGAGTTAAATCGAGCCTTATAAGATAATTGCGGGCGAGGCTACGTCCGAAAAGATGCCAAAAGAGCTAGTCAATGCGATTACTTCTAAATTGAAATATCGGAATACTAGCGTAGACGTTGGTAAGAGAAATGGAAAGCACGAATAGTCCAAAATGTATGAAAATAAAACATAGTCATACATTTGCTTACATTTTTCATAGCAG
>NZ_PCYU01000045.1:0-14064 GCF_002553775.1 Lactobacillus sp. UMNPBX16 | reverse complement strand
AACACTAGGTTAGTATGTTTCTTTTACATTAAACTTCCTATTAAAAGATTACCCTTGAAACTGGTAAAATAGATAAGTAAGTATAGAGAACAATTTATTAAAAAGGGGAATAAAATGGCAGATAAAAAATTACTTCTAATCGATGGTAACTCTGTAGCTTTCAGAGCCTTTTACGCTCTTTATCGTCAACTAGAATCTTTCAAAAGTCCGGACGGCCTGCACACTAATGCCATTTATGCTTTTAAAAATATGCTTGATGTCCTTTTGAAGGACGTTGATCCAACTCACATTTTGGTAGCTTTTGATGCAGGAAAAGTAACTTTTAGAACAAAGATGTATGGAGAATATAAAGGTGGACGTGCCAAAACTCCAGAAGAGTTGCTCGAACAAATGCCTTACATTCAAGAAATGCTGCATGACTTGGGTATTAAAACTTATGAATTGAAGAATTATGAAGCAGATGACATCATTGGTACTTTTGCTACGAAGGGTGAAAAGACCGGGTTCACAACCACGATCGTAACTGGTGACCGCGACTTGACCCAACTTGCGTCCGACAAGACGATTGTCGAAGTAACTAAATCTGGTGTTTCTCAACTTGAAGCCTACACGCCTGAACATATGAAGGAAGTTAATGGTGTTACTCCAACCGAATTCATCGACATGAAGGCCTTAATGGGTGATAACTCTGATAACTACCCAGGTGTCGAAGGTATTGGTCCTAAGACAGCTTCTAATTTAATTCAAGAATATGGTTCAGTAGAAAATCTTTACGATCATATTGATCAAATGAAGAAATCTAAGCGTAAGGAACGTTTAATTCGTGATAAAGACAAGGCCTTTTTAGCTAAAAAACTTGCTACAATTGATCGTGATTCACCAGTTACCATTGATATTGATGATGTAAAACGTCAACCAGTTGATTATGAGAAACTGCGTCAGTTCTATGAAAAGATGAATTTCCGTAAGTTCTTGGCAGAACTTAATGCGTCAGGTGCTGGTCAAGGTAGTGCAGATGTTGAAAAAGTTGAATACACCGTTTTAAATGATGACAATGTTAAAGATGTCAAAGCTACTGAAAAAGACACTGTTGAATTTTATCTAGAAATGCTCGGTGCTAACTATCACCTAGCTCCTTTTGTTGGCTTCAGTTTGAAGCTCAATGACAAGATCTACGTTTCAAGATACGTGGAATTGCTTGAAGAAGATAATATCAAGCACATCTTAGAAGGCGAAAAGATTAAGAAGAATGTCTTTGACCTAAAGAGAACAATGGTTGCTGCACATCGTTTAGGCATTCATACGCACGGCCTTGATTACGACATGCTTTTGGCATCCTACTTGATCAATAATGAAAACAACTCTAATGATCTGGGTGAAATTGCCCATCTTTATGGTGATTACTCCGTTAAGACCGAGCTTGAAGTCTACGGCAAAGGTAAGAGTGAACATGTTCCCGATAATGACGATGAATTGTTCAACCACTTAGCTTCCAAGGTCAACGCCATTGAAAAGCTTAAGCCGGAGCTTCTTAAAAAGCTTAAAGAACACGAACAGGATGCTTTGTTTGACACAATCGAAATCCCAACTGCTCGTGTTTTAGCCAGAATGGAAATGAACGGGATGAAGGTTGAAGCCAGCACTTTGCTTCAGTTGCAAAATGAATTTGCCGTTAAATTGAAGGAACTCGAAGACAAGATTTATGACCAAGCCGGTGAAAAGTTCAACTTGAACTCACCAAAGCAATTAGGTCACATTTTGTTTGAAAAGCTTGGTTTGCCAGTTATCAAAAAGACTAAGACTGGTTACTCAACTTCAGTTGAAGTCTTGGATCAATTAAAGACGCAAAGCCCAATCGTTAGTGAAATTTTGGATTACCGTCAAATTGCCAAGATTCAATCTACCTATGTAAAGGGTCTGCTTGATGTTATCCAACCAGATGGTCGTGTACATACACGTTACTTGCAAACTTTGACTGCCACTGGTCGTCTGTCCAGTGTGGATCCTAACTTGCAAAATATCCCTACCCGCACCGAAGAGGGTAAGCAAATCAGAAAAGCTTTCGTGCCAAGTGAACCAGACGGCTACATTTTCTCTTGCGATTACTCACAAGTTGAACTTCGTGTTTTAGCTCACGTTTCGGGCGATCAAAACATGCAAGAAGCCTTCAAGACCGGTTATGATATTCACTCACATACCGCGATGAAGATTTTCCACTTGGATTCACCAGATCAAGTAACGCCACTGATGCGTCGTCACGCTAAGGCTGTTAACTTCGGTATCGTTTATGGTATTTCCGATTACGGTTTGTCCAAGAATTTAGGTATTTCTAGAAAACGTGCGCAAGAATTTATCGACAACTACTTCGAACAATATCCTCAAATCAAGGATTACATGAATAAAGCAGTACAAGAAGCACGTGACAAGGGCTATGCCGAAACAATCATGCACCGTCGCAGATACTTGCCAGATATTCACGCTAAGAAGTACACCGTGCGTGCCTTTGCTGAAAGAACTTCTATTAATTCACCAATTCAAGGTTCAGCTGCCGATATTATTAAAATTGCAATGATTAACATGCAAAAGAAGTTAGATGAACTACATTTGAAGACTAAAATGGTAGTGCAGGTACACGATGAATTGATTTTTGATGTACCAAAAGATGAGCTAGAAACAATTAAAAAGATTGTGCCTGAAGTAATGCAATCAGCTGTTAAGTTGGACGTGCCATTGATTGCTGATTCTGGCTGGGGACACAATTGGTATGATGCAAAGTAGGTGATAAAATGCCTGAAATGCCTGAAGTTGAAACAGTTCGAAGAACGCTGCTTCCTTTAGTTAAGGGAAAAACTATTAAAAAAGTGATTTTGTGGTATCCAAAAATTGTAGCGACTGATCATGAAAAATTTTTATCTGAATTGCCTGGTAAAAAGATTATCGATATTGATCGCTACGCCAAGTATTTGCTTATTCGCTTGAGTGATAATTTAACGATTGTTTCTCATTTGCGAATGGAAGGAAAGTATCATTTAACTGCGTCTGATGCGCCTAAGGATAAACACGATCACGTTGAGTTTGTTTTTACTGATGGAACAGCGTTGCGTTATAATGATGTGCGCAAATTTGGGCGGATGCAGCTAATTTTAACTGGCACCGAAAGACAAACTACAGGGATTGGTAAGCTTGGAGTAGAACCAAATAGTTCTAAATTTACTTCAGAATATTTAATCAATGGCTTAAAGCGTAAGAAGAAAAATATCAAAAACACTTTGCTTGATCAATCAGTAGTAGCTGGTCTAGGTAATATTTATGTTGATGAGGTTCTTTGGCGAACCAAGATTCATCCTTTAAGTCAGGCCAATAAAATTCCTGTGGAAAAAGTATCTGAATTACATGATCAGATCAATAAAATTATTGCCGAAGCAATTAAGCTGCAAGGTACTACAGTTCATTCCTTTTTGAATGCGAATGGACAAGTCGGTGGCTTTCAAAGTAAATTGCAAGTTTACGGTCATGTAGGTGAGCCCTGCCCAGTTTGTGGTACTAAATTTGAAAAAATTAAGGTTAATGGTCGGGGAACCACTTTTTGTCCTCATTGTCAGGTGATTTATAAATGAGTTATGTCTTAGCATTAACAGGTGGAATTGCCACCGGTAAAAGTACTGCTGATGATTTTTTTAAAAAGAAAAACATTCCGATTATTGACTGTGATCAAGTTGCCCACGAACTGATGAAACCGGGCAATGCATCTTGGCAAGTGATTAAAGATCATTTTGGGGTAGAATATTTAAATTCAGACCAAACAATAAATCGTAAAAAATTAGGGCAATTAGTTTTTAGTAATAAAAGAGCCTTGTCTGAATTAAATCAGTTGACGCATCCGTTAATTTTCGATAAAACAGTAGCAAAGATAAAAGAATATCAGAATTTTGCTCTTGTTATTTTAGATGCACCAGTGTATTTTGAAGCGGGATTGGATAAAAAACATGTAGCTAATGGAGTTTTAGTGATTACCCTTCCTGAGCAATTACAGATTGAACGTTTAAAAAAGCGTAATAATCTATCTGACGAGGAAGCAAGAATGCGGATTAATAGTCAGATGCCATTAGCTGAAAAAGAAAAAATGGCCGATTTTGTAGTGGCAAATACTGGTACAATAAAAGAACTAGAGAATAAACTAGCACAATTATTGGTAAAGATTAGAGAAGAGGGATAACTATGGAATGTCCAAATTGTCATCAAAATGCTTCTCGCGTTATTGATTCGCGGCCTAGTGATGAAAACCGGGCTATTAGACGGCGCAGAGAATGTGAAAATTGTGGTTTTCGCTTTACTACTTTTGAACGAGTGGAAACTGCTCCTTTGTTGGTAGTAAAAAATGATGGTACCCGTGAACCATTCAGTCGAAAGAAAATTTTGCACGGAGTAATGGCAGCCGGACAAAAACGGCCAATCAGTAGTGAACAATTTGAGCAATTGGTTGATCGTGTCGAAAATAAGGTAAGAAAACAAGGCGTTAGTGAAATTTCATCTAAGAAGATTGGTCAGTATGTCATGGATGATTTGGCTAATTTGGATGACGTAGCTTATATTCGCTTTGCTTCAATTTACCGTGAGTTCAAGGATATGTCTAGCTTTATGAAGACAATGGAAGATATGATGGCCAAAAAAGGAAAGGGTAATTAGTCATGTTTGCAACGTCTGATCCTAAGCATCTTTATTATGTAGCCAACAAGATTACCCTTTTTCCAGAGAATGAGAAAATCTTGATTAAATTGTATCAGCCTTTGGTTGGCGCGGTGGCAATTGCCTTGTATCAGACTTTAATCAATGACTATGATCCATATGGTATTGTTTCTGATGCAAAGGGAATTTATTCACTACAGGAGCAACTTGATTGTAGTTTAAAAGATATGTTTCATTCTTTGCATAAACTGGAAGCCGTAGGTTTAGTGCAAACTTTTTTAGCGGATAATGTCTTCAATAATATCATTGTTTTTAAGTTATTACAGGTTCCTAGTGCAGACAAATTTTTTGCAACACCACTGCTAGCAAGTTTGTTGAAAGAAAAAGTTGGCAGCCCAACCTTTCATGACTTGAGTCATGCTTTTGCTAAGGAAGCAAAACTGCGTGAAAAGCCAATCAAGAATGCGCGCGATGTCTCAGCCAACTTTTTTGATGTTTTTCGCTTGCCAGGGGATGAAGCAATTAATCCATCTAATGAGGTAGTAGAAGCTGCGCAGGAAAATAAAGCGCCTGAGGTAGAAACTGCTGAAATTAATGCCCAGGATCCAATTGATTGGGATCTGATTAAAGATCAATATAATGTCTATCAAATTCCAGCTCAAGAAGTAGAAATTAAAAAGAACCAAATTCGGGGCTTAATACAGACATATAATTTATCGGAACAGGAATTTGTGGATGAGACTGTTCCCTGTTTGCATGGTACACATAAATTAAACATGCATGAAATTAGTAATACCATAGCAGAAAATTATAAACGATTGCATACTAGGGAAAACATTCAAAAACAAATTGAAGAAGGCAAAAAGCGCGCTATTGCGACTATCAAAGGTTTGGACGCTAATGATAGAAAATTGTTACTCGAAGCTAATGAAAATTCCCCATCTGAATTTTTATACAAATTAAAAACTGAAAAGGGTGGAATTGTAGCTCCAGGCGAAAACTATATTATTAATCAGCTGCACACGCAGTATGGCTTGCCGGAAGATTTGATTAATATTTTGATTCATACCTGTTTGACCTACGATACTGTTGTAACTTCTAATCGTGCTTATCGAATAGCTAATGATTGGCTGCAAGGTGGTATTAGTACTGGGGTACAAGCTCTTGAATATGTGAAGAAGCGTAAAGCCGATATTCTTAAAAAGAAAAATCGACAGTCATATCGACAAAATAAGCGAGTCGAAAAAGGTACCGATTGGAGCAAGAAAAAGGCTAAAAATGAAGGTATGTCAACAGAACAGCTGAAGGATATCTTTAAGGATCTGAAAAATAAGTAAATAGAGGGTAGGTGAAATAATGGAAGCAATTGGTGATTTGCTTAAAAAAATAGTTAAAGAGCGTAATTTAGGTAATGAGAAAGAACTGTTGAAAACTGCTTTACACGATCCAGATGTGCAAGCGTTTTTGCAGGCAAATAGGGAAAAAATAGATAAGGCGATGATTCGAAATAGTATGGCCAATATCTATGAATATTATGCGCAAAAACATAGTCAGAATCAGGTGCTGGCCGGTTATGCTCCGAAATTATTTTTGAACGGCAAAGTAATTGATGTACGTTACAAACCTACCGAGGCTAAGATTGTAGCAGATCAGCAACGAGCAGCCAAGCGGCGTCTTCATTTAATTGATCTGCCTGCTAAATTGCATGATGTTAATTTAAGTGATATTGAGGTTACAAATGATCGCCAGCAAGCTTTAACCCTGATTTATGATTTTTTGAAAAAGTACAAAGCTGATCCTCACCAACAAGGCCTTTATTTGTCGGGCGACTTTGGGATCGGGAAGACCTATATGCTAGCGGGACTTGCAAACTATGTAGCAACTAATTTTGATCGGAATGTTGTATTTTTACATGTTCCAACTTTTATTGCAGGTTTATCAAGTCATTTTGGTGATAACAGCTTGCAAGATGAGATCAGGAATTTAGCTGAATGCGATATCTTAATTTTGGATGATATTGGGGCAGAAACATTAAGTCAGTGGTCACGTGATGACGTTTTAGGAGTAATTTTACAGGCAAGAATGGATAATGTTTTGCCAACTTTTTTCTCTTCTAATTTAGATATGGAAGCATTAGAGTCACACTTTGAGGAAACCCGTAATGCAACTGATCCAGTTAAAGCTAAAAGATTAATGCAACGAGTACGTTTTTTAGCTAAAGAAGTAGTAGTTTCCGGTCCTGATCGACGAAATTTTTCGCATTAATTTCAAAAAGGTCTTGCATCGTTCACTTTGATGCGTATAATTGAAGTTAATTAAACGAGACATGATGATGTTCGGCTCAGAGAGAAGGACCTAGTTCTGGAAGTTCTTCATTAGAAAATCACCCCAATCGTTTATTCCCCAAAATTGAATTTTAAGAGGCTGGATACCTTTATCAATCTATACGAGAGGTTAGACGTACGCTAACCTGAATTTTGGGTGGAACCACGCAATTAACACGTCCCAGTGCTTTTATTAGCACTGGGATTTTTTTATTGGAGGTAAAAATATGAGTTTTTCAGTTACTTTGCCAGACGGTTCAAAGAAAGATTTTGATAAGGCTGTTTCAGTTAAGGAAGTAGCTTCATCAATCGCTACATCTCTTGGAAAAGCTGCCGTTGGTGCTAAAGTAAATGGCGTTGTTAAGCCACTTGATTATGAAATTGACAATGATGTTGAAGTTGCCATTCTTACTGATAAGGATGAAGAAGGCTTGGATATTTTAAGAGCTACTGCTGCTTTTGCACTTGAAGCAGTTGCTAAGAATAAGTACCCAGAACTTCGTTTGGGTCAACATGTTGCTGATGAAGGCGGCTTTTACGTAGATACTGACAAAGATGACCAAATTAAGGTTACTGAATTGCCAGAACTTGAAAAAGCTATGGAGAAGTTGATCAAGAGTGGTCAAGCAATTGAACATGTTGTGATGGATAAGTCAGAACTTGAAGATATTTTCAAGGATGATCCATATAAGAGCGACCTTTTGAAGGAAATTGACAGTGACAAGGTTGATGCTTACAAGTTAGGTGATTTCGTTGACTTTGGCTTTGATGCTTTATTGCCAAACACTGGTAAGATTAAGCACTTCAAGCTTTTGTCAGTTGCTGGTGCTTACTGGCTTGGTAAATCATCCAACCCAATGCTTCAAAGAATCTTCGGTACTGCTTTCTTCAAGGAAGCTGCTTTAAAGGAAGATTTGAAGCGTCGTGCAGAAATTAAGGAACGCGACCACAGAACTATCGGTCGTGACCTTGACCTCTTCTTCGTTGATCCTAAGGTTGGTGCTGGTCTTCCTTACTGGATGCCAAAGGGTGCTACTATTCGTCGTGTTGTTGAACGTTACATTATCGACCGTGAAGTTGCTGACGGCTATCAACACGTTTACACTCCAGTATTAATGAACCTTGACGCTTACAAGACTTCAGGTCACTGGGCACACTACCGTGATGACATGTTCCCACCAATGGACATGGGTGATGGCGAAATGCTTGAACTTCGTCCAATGAACTGTCCTTCACATATTCAAATTTATAAGCACCACATTCGTTCATACCGTGACTTGCCACTTCGTGTTGCTGAACTTGGTATGATGCACAGATATGAAAAGTCAGGCGCTTTGTCAGGCCTTCAACGTGTACGTGAAATGACTTTGAATGATGGCCACACTTTTGTTGCCTTGGATCAAGTTCAAACTGAATTCGCTAAGATTTTGAAGTTAATCATGGACGTATACAAGGACTTCGATATTACTGATTACTACTTCAGACTTTCATACCGTGATCCAAAGAATACTGACAAGTACTTTGCAAATGACGAAATGTGGGAAAGAAGTCAAAAGATGCTTAAGGGTGCTATGGATGACCTTGGCCTTGACTATGTTGAAGCTGAAGGTGAAGCAGCATTCTACGGTCCTAAGCTTGATATTCAAACTAAGACTGCTTTGGGTAATGACGAAACTATGTCAACTATCCAACTTGACTTCATGCTTCCAGAAAGATTTGGCTTAACTTACGTTGGTCAAGATGGTGAAGAACACCGTCCAGTTATGATTCACCGTGGTATTGTTGGTACTATGGAAAGATTCATTGCTTACCTTACTGAAATTTACAAGGGTGCATTCCCAACTTGGCTTGCTCCAGTTCAAGTTGAAATTATTCCAGTTAACCTTGATGCTCATGGTGAATATGCAGAAAAGGTTCGTCAAGAACTTGCTAAGCGTGGCTTCAGAGCAGAAGTTGATACTCGTAACGAAAAGATGGGCTACAAGATTCGTGAATCTCAAACCCAAAAGGTACCATATACTTTGGTATTAGGTGATGACGAAATGAACACTAATGGTGTAAATGTACGTCGTTACGGTACTGATGAAGAAATTTCTAAGAGTTTAGATGACTTTATCGCTGAAATTGACGCTGACGTTAAGTCATACTCAAGAGAAAATTAATTAATATAATTAAAAAATAAAATAAAAAACGTATGCTAGGTCTAATTAAGACGACTTTATTGCATACGTTTTTTTGTTGGTAAAACTAATGTAATTGATTTTTTACGTTTGTAAGTAAGAAGTAAAAAAACTGTCATCGCCTTTAACTTTTATGAAATATTTTAATGAAATAATGAAAATAGCAGTTATATAAGGGAAGGTGATAAACGTGAAAAATAAACTCATTATATTTATGACAACTGCGCTATTTATGTTAGCTATTATTGTAATGGGTCAAAATAGAGTAGATGCTGCATCCTGGGGAGCTAAGAACTTATTTACTACGCCAAAGAAAACTCGCGGAACATGGTACTATAAGCATGAAGGCAAAATCAAGAAGCTTAAAATCACAACGCATACATTTAATAAAATCAAATTGTATAAAATGTTGAGCAGTAATAAAGCAATCAAGTGGACTAAAAAATTAGCTAAGGCTGATAAGAAATCAGGATATAAATTAGCTCAAAAGGTTGGTATTTCTCAGTATGAAGCTACTGATTTTAAATTTCATAAAACACCAGGTTTTGCTGCTAATGGCTGGCTATCTAGCGATAGAGCAGATTCAGGACACACTTATGTTGCTATAAAGAAAAAAGATAAAAGTAATAATGATAAAGTAGATGCACTGAGAGTAGGAAATGGAGCAGATAATTCATTTTTATATTATTGCTATAAGAGCAAAAAATTAGTCAAATAGGTTATAATAATTTTATTGATTATTCAATCACATTTTTATATTTTGCACTGAAATCTTAATTCAGTGCTTTTTTCATGAGGATTAGACTAAATAAGATGATAATACGCCAGCGAAAAAATTATTTAACTTCTCAATTTTTATCTAAGATTAGTGCAGATGGAACTTTGAATATTGAAAGTTTGATTGTTCTGACTTGCGCAATTTTTATTGCAAGTGTTGGATTAAATGTTAATTCAACAGCTACTATTATTGGTGCAATGTTAATTTCACCTTTGATGGGACCGCTGCTAGCAATTGGCACAGGCCTTGCTTTATATGATGTTACTTTGCTGCGTAAAGGAACGATTTCATTATTAGCAGAAATTATTATTAGTTTAGCTGCATCTACAATTTATTTTCATTTTTCTCCTTTGACTTATGCTAGCCAAGAAATTATTGCACGAACTTCACCAACGATTTGGGATGTAATGATTGCGTTTTTTGGAGGAGTTGCTGGAATAATCGGTGCACGTAAAAAAGAAGCAAATAATATCGTACCTGGTGTAGCGATTGCAACAGCCTTAATGCCACCAGCTTGTACGATAGGGTATTCAATTGCAGTAGGCAATCTTAAATATTTTTTAGGATCAAGTTATTTGTTTTTGATTAATTGCGTTTTCATAATTTTGACTGCTTTTTTGGGTGTAAAAATTATGAAATGGCTAAGTTATTCTACTAAGCAATCTAAGTTGTTTTTCTTACGCAAGCCAACCTTTAAAGAGTTTGCGATAATTTTAGTAGTAATTATTTTAATTATTCCTAGTATCTTATCAGCTAATCAGATGGTGAATAAAACTCTAGTAGATCAAAATGTTCAAAATCTTGTTGTTAATGAGTTAGGCAATGTTAATCTAATTAAAGAAAATGTCGATACGCAAGGAAAAATAATTAATCTTACAGTTTCAGGTAATAAAATTAATGCTAAGAAAATTCAAGTGGCTAAAGCAAACTTAACAAAATATGACCTGAAAGGCTATTCACTGAATATTGTACAAGTAGCTCAGGTTAATCCCAATGCAGAAAATCAATTAGATCGACAAGTAAATAATATTATTAATCAGCGTCAGCATGAACAAGAACAAGCTGATGAAAAACGTCAACAAGAACAAGAAAAACGTAATCAAAAAATTCGTAAACTGTCCTCTGCAATATCTTCTGTTACTGCAGTTAGCGATAATAAAAATAAGCAAATTACTTTGATAGAGTTAAAAAAGCCGCTATCTAAGAAGAGAAAAAACGCCTTAGTAAGACAAATAAAAGATAAATATCCAAATATTAATTTAGTGGAATTTGTTCAAGAAAATATTAAAAATTAGAAAGTATATAGCATATTACTTTTATTGTGAAATATCTTGATACTAAAATAAATTTTGTAAAGTTTGTTTTATTATAAAAACGTAAATTGCAATAATAAATTGAACATTTAGGCTGTTTGATAGATTTTATCTAATTCTCTTTCGAAGATTTCATCTGGTGTGTGATATGCCAGGATCTTTCTGGGTAAAGAGTTGCACCAGGTTTCAATATCAATGATTTGTTGGAGAGAATAGTTATTGATGCAGTCTCCTTTAGGAATGAATCTGCGAATAAGACCATTATGTCTTTCAACAGTTCCTTTATCACAAGAAGTATAAGGATGAGCATAATAAATAAGAGTCTTAGAAACTTCTTCTAAATTAGCTAAATCCGCAAACTCTGAACCATTGTCAGTAGTAATCGTCTTGAAGATGTCATTCCAGTGCTCGCTGTATTGTTTTTGAAGCATTTTAAAAGCCTGCATGACACTGGCAGATGTCAGGTATGCGAATAATCAAGAATTCACGGCTCATGCGCTCAGAAAGCGTTAATAGAACCTGATCATCTTTGGTTTTATGCCCTAGAACAAGATCACATTCCCAATGACCAAATTCATTGCGCTGGTCAATCTCTTTAGGTCGCTCTTCGATGCTTCGTCCCAGCTTTTTCTTGTTTTTGCGAACATGATGGAGCTTGGTATTACGTTTAATTTTTTCAGGCAAATCATAGTTCTTAATTGCAATTAGGCCTTGTTCTACATAGTTGTACAAAGTTCTGGTGCAGACTGTTTGATGATGTGAGAATTCACCGATAGCTAAGCTACGATTGGCACAAACGTCAAGTGACCAGCCGTCCTCAAAAAAATGATTAATGACGTAGCTAATAAAGTTTGCTTTCTTCAAGAAGTCCGATTTACGACCACAGTGACGACGATTAATCTGATAAACGCTCTGACCATGTTCAGCCTTATAGCGCTGCTGCTTGCCATGATAGAGAGAAACAGTACCACGTTTGACCTCTTGTGACCTCCAATAGATGTTTTTGTGGATATTAACATTCTATCAAACAGGTCCAGATGGACTTTTATTTTTATAAAGTGTTTAACTTGATTTTACAATCGGCGAAAATAATTAAAATAATAATTTTCAATATAAAAAGTGAGAAGATTGATAATAAGGTCTTCTCACTTTTTTGATTACTTGATGATTTTAATAATATCATTGAAAATTTGGTTAAGCAGTAGATGATTGCGTTTATAGATAGATTCTACTGATTCGTTGTCAGTATATTCTTTCTTTTCACCATAATTTCTAACTTTCATATTATTTGGACCATAATAGCTAGCAATTTTTTCACCAAATCCGCTTTCCAAAGTATTATCTTCTAAGGTTACAACTAATTCATGGTTGGCCATTAGACTAGTCAATGTCTCAGTATCAAGATGAGCTACGTATTTCGGATTAATTAAAGTTGCATTAATATCATGTTTCTTTAAAAGTTTACGAACTTTTTCGCCTAATTGATAGAAGTCTCTTACGCCAATAATTGCGACTTTTGATCCTAGTTTAACATCATAGTTGGTCTTCATTAATTGGACTTCCCTCAGGAAATAGATTAACTGGGCTCTTAATAGCTACAGGATGTTTTCTTTGTTTAACAGCCCAATTAAGCATTGATTTCATTTCATTAAGAGTAGTAGGTGCTAATATTCTCAATTAGGCCAATTAGCAATCATCATATTATCAAAAACTCCAACATGAGTTTTTGAAGTATTAGTAACCCCACCACCAATAACTACCATGACTACTGGTAAATCATTTGTAGCAACATCATGGGAAAGTTGATCATATGCTCGTTGTAAGAGAGTAGAGTTTTCAAACCAAATGGGGGTGATGCCTTCCTTGACAGCACCGGCTACAAAAGCTATAGATTCTTGTTCAGCAATACCAACGTCTTTGTAATGTTTGGGATAATTTTCTTTGATTTCGTTTAAACCAAACATATGAGGAATAGCAGCGTTAATTGCTAGGATATTTTTTTGATTTTGGATATGTTTTTTAGAAAATCAACCATGATACTTGTAGAGTTTGGAGTTTTAGGAGCAAGAGCTAGAGGTTTGTCAGTCTTTAAGTTAAAAGGGTTTACCCAGTGGTGAGTAGCTTCATTTTAGATTGCTTCTAGAATATGATCTTTAGTAAATTCATATCGACCACCAAAAACTCTTGAACCTTCACTTTTATCAGGGTCAACAATTATTCCTACTTTAGATTGAATAAATAGATCATCGCGCTTTATTTTGCTTAATTTTAGGACTTGGCCAAAGATTTTTTCAGATTCGCCTTGGCCATAAATATCAGCCGAATCAATAAAATTAATGCCATTATCGAAGGCTGCTTCTAAAGCTTCAGTAGCTTGCTGCGGAGTTTTAGCATTCATCCGCATAATACCCAATCCCATAGCTGAGATTTTTAAAGAAGTAATTCCTAAATTTGTTTGGTTCATAAAAAATAATCTTTCTAAATACTTATATTTGATTTCATAAAAAATCATACAAGCATTTAAAAAGGCTGTGAAGACGGCACAATTATGTGCCTAGGGAACTTTTAGGTAACCTAGTCGACAAACATTTTATGTAAATTGGCTAATTTTTATTCCTTCACTTGCTTTGTTTGTTCATTTATTGGGCAAGTAGGATGTTTAACGAAACTGTCAAATCTTTTGTGTAAATAGATCTTTCTCGTAAATTGATTTTTTAATTATTTATTTAATCAAAGTAGGATTCTAAGGTGTCCTGAACCTGACCAAAGCCTTTATTCTGTCG